>NZ_WJBJ01000016.1:89491-146204 GCF_020804205.1 Methanosarcina sp. DH1
AAGAGAGCAGGGAGCTCCGAAAAGTTATTAAGAGTAAGGTTTATAGTTACCATTGTTTTTGCCGTAACATCATTACATAATTATAGAATTATAATTTTGTGTAGTGATGTTACACTTACTTTTATCACTAGATTTTGGGACTGAGTCCAGTCAAGTTAAAAATTATATATTAGTTGGGATAAGTGCAGGAATTATTACAGGGTGTTTATTTGCTATAAAATTATATGGCAGGGATATACGGGTAATTATTCCACTTGCAATAGCATTACTGATATTCGGGAATTCAGTTAACAATATTTTAAAGCTTTTCGCAATTAAAGACTCCACAAAAGCGGAGAAACAACTCGAAATTGAAATGAAAGACGAAAGAAATACTCTCATCAGGGAAAAAGCCGGGTCAAAAACAAATGAATATATGCTATATCTAAATACTGTTATCGTATTTATATTGGGTTTCATGGGCGCAGAATTCTGGATGCTTTGTCTTTTTGGTTCTTTAATTCTGGCGCAGGGAGTTTTATCTATATATTTATATAATTATTATGCTAACCGATATTGAGATCTCAAATTTTATCGTTCCAGTCCAGTGCAAATGAGAGGTTGTAACCTGTTACCTTAGGCTGAATAAAAAATGATATCTTCAGATACTCTGCAAAAACGAAATTGAAAATAGCAATAGTTTTATGTTTAATAAATTTCTTGACAGTTTTTCGAAAACTGGGAAAAAATATTGTTATAGGTTTTATTGTTTCAGGTTTGGTACTGCAAGCTGAGGAGCTTTTTGTCAGATTTTAAGCCACTACATCCATAGTCGGATTTTCCTGTTTTTATAATCTTTTTGAACCCTCATTTTCTATTTTTACGGCCTTTCTTTTTTAGATATCTTACTTAAGGCCATCACAAGTGTTAAGACGAATATTATAGCAAGGAATATTATGTTTACGGGGCTGGTTAAATCTGAATAGTTATTGACAAAACCAGCAGTGAGAACATCAGTATTTCCAAGACGTAGTCCGTAGTAGGCTCCTTCTATAATTAATACTATAAGTGATACTAAAATGGCTATTAGAAAACTGCGTATTATAGTGTCAGACTTCATTCTTGATCAGCTTTATAACTACACACTGGAATATAAATACGTTTATTTCAGCCGGGTGCTCTGCGGGTTTGTCTGGGAGAGTGAAACTTTCCACGAACAGCAGAAAGTTAAGCTATACTTTGGTCACGCGCAATGTATGGCTGGAACCCGTTGTAAATTATGAAAAAATGGAAAGTAAGTAATCAAAAGCCTTCTCTAAATAAAGAAATAAAGATGGGGCTAAATAGATATAAAAATAAGATGCAGTTATGATGATTATAACCAGAGCACTAGTATAAAAAATTATTTTGATATTCCTGCTTTTCTTCCCTTGTTTTAGTGTTTTTTTTGTTTTCAGGTAGTCTGTACCTTGAATTTGATCCAGATTTTCAGCTTCTTCTTCACTTAGCTTTAAAACAAAATCATTTTTTTTGATACTAACCAGATCTTCTATCAAAGTCCCGAGAAGGATTCTTCCTTCATCTTTTGGCTTTGGAGGCGCTTCAGCGGCAATGAACTTTAAAAAGCTAATTTTGTCTGAATATTCAAATAGTTCTAGTGCCTTTTTAATTTCTTCCTTAAAAGATTTGTACTTAGAATTTTTTAAAGAGTTCTGTGCCCGCCTGCCACCTAAATTGTTTTGAGATGATTTCTCCAGTGAGGTATTACTAAAGAGCAAATTAAACAGGTCTTCATCATGTTCTGTGTATATACCTATTATAAGGTCTTTAATTGGGCCTTCAATATATACATTATTTGAGATTAATACTTTATAAAGATCTTTTTTACATTCTGGAGATTCAATTTTGTTATATATATCTAAGAGAACCTTTTTAATAATGGAATTACTGATATCAGCAGGTTTTTTGACTAACCCCTGAAATAGTTCAACTTTCTCATTATCATCAAATTCGTTTAAAACTAGATCAGAAGGACTACGATAATGTAACGAGTCACTTAATATTTTATTTACAACAGGGCTTATAAAGTCTGGTTGAGTTTGACTTCCTTTTGAATGAGAAGTTTTATCTTTTAAGGGTTCTTTACTCAGATCTTTATAAAAATCCCATAATTCTGATTCAGCAGATTTTCTGTATTTTCCGTTTTCTTCGATCTCAAAATCGGGGTTCGGTTTCATCAAACTAATAGATACTTCCGTCTCCGAAGGATACTGAGAAACATCTACACTAAACGTATATCTATACCTTAATCTTTCAATTAATCTAATAATCAAGGAAAGACCACTACTGAGGTCCGAGACCTTAACTGATACTTTTCTGCCAGCAAGAATCTTACCTGCTGTGTATTCTAAAACATCATCATTTATCTGAATTTCACTTATATTTCTAAAATCCTTTTCATCCCAAAGCCCTACTAACCTGTATTTCTTCAAATCTAGTCTCTCTACCTCAGATTCGACACCTTCATATAACTGCTTTAATGACTGAATATCAGAAAATTGCTTTAATAACTGAATATCAGAATTAACTCTATTTTGGGAATGTAAATTTTTGTAGACCTGAATGAACACAATTCTTTCTTCTCTTCCATTATCAGTTTTTACACTCAAACTACATCCCAAAATTACTTCGTTTCCGTTTTCGTTTGACTTTAAATAGAAAGCACTCCTTTTTGTATCAAGCTGCGTTGCCAGTTCAGTATATTGTCCAAAAAGTATATTGCCTTTTAATAGCTGGCCCGTTGAATTATATATCCCGTAAGGAGCAAAATCCTTTGGAGTTCCTTCAAGAGGATTAGAAGCTGAATTTTTCAATCTCAACAACCCTCCAGGGATTTATTTTTAGACATTTTTGTTGTGTTTCTGCATCCCCATATCCCATAATCTGAGGTTTCATGGTTGCATCCACACTAACGGTGTACATGTAGATCGGTATTTTTTCGGATTTATTCACAATTTCCTTGAATGTGTTAATTTCATAAAACATTTTATATATTTTATGTTCAATATTTTCCGCCTCGTTTGAGTTCTCAAGAATCTGAGAGAGGTCCTCGAACTTGTCAGTCTTAGTTACTACAATCGCATACGATTTCTCATTCCCAAATGTACTGATGATATGTGAGTATTGACCGAAAAGTTTTGTCAAATTATGTTTACCATCACCATCACGGAAATTAACGATATAATCCCCATCCACAAGGAAAATGATTTTACCTGCATTTACTAAACTTTTATATATATGGGCAAAAACAACTTTCTCCACAGACTGTGCAAAGTTATCAGGATTAGATTTTTGCAATTCCTTTACATAACTCATATCTTCTATTTTATTATTCAGTTCGACAGTTTCTGTACCGAAACTGTCGTGAAGGTCATCAATTGTTTTCTGATATATAGTTGAGTCAAAATCTTTTGTATGTTCTCCCCCATAGTCGATAAATTTCATTCTTACAGGCTTGAATCCTTTTTTACCTGATAACTTATATAGTGCAAGATCTGTCCGGAGGTTGCTTTTTGGTAGTTCTCCGTTTTCCAGAGCAGCAAGCATATTTCCAATCTTTAAACTTTCGTTGTTTTTTTCCGACACAATAAATTCTTTCCTTTCACCTCCTAAAAAAACTATGAACTGATCATATAACGCAAGCAGCAACAATGTTTTTCCTGATCCTGATGGACCATATACAAATACATCATAAGCCCTTATACCGTGAATGGTCTCCTTCAAAAGGAACGAAAATATAAACAAAATTACGATTAAAAATATAAATTTTGAAATCTCGTTTTGTGGGATTTCTTGAAAAGACTCATTCATGGTAGTAAAAGCTCGAATGACTAGATATAATGAGGTAAATACAAAAAAGGCCATGATCAACCGACGTAAATACATCGCAAGTCTGTCAAAGGAATTTTTAAAATATGAATAAAAACTTAGGTATCCACCTTCTAACATTCCAAGTATGAATCCGTCAACAAGTAAAAATCCACTTACGTAAAAGACATACAAAAATGGCAAGAACACTGAAAGTAAGAAAATTCCTCCAATTATGGAGTTTCGCTCAAGAATCATCCCAATAGCACTGGAAATAAAAGATGCTACGAGAAAACTGAGAGTGAGTTTTACGTACCATTTTGTATCTGCTATCCAGTAGGACCTACTCATATATAAAAAAATGAGAGATAGGAGAAACCCAACTAAAACAAAAATAATTTCTAAATTCGTATTATTTATAGTGATGTCCAGGCCTAAAACTGTACCTTTTTTACTTATTCTCAAGTTTCAAGGCCTCCTTTAATGGCTTCACTTCATAAAGGTTCTTGATTTTCTGGGGTATTTCCTCTATCCTTTCGTTATTTGCAATATTTCCTGCTTCTTCTGGACTTAAGAGAATATTTCGAGTTATGTATTTTCCATCCTGAAGTTTGAGGACGTGATGCAGGATATTTTCCTTATTCTTTGCATAAATTTCCCAGTACCCTCCTCCAGCTACAAGTGGGTAAATATTGTCAAGAAAACTTGATGCGGCAAAAAAGGTAAGAGCAATCTCCCAGGGTTTTGTATGTCCGTGAGTAGTAAACAGGGAATCATTGGGATGCTGCAAAGACAGGCTCTGATTGATATCTACGCCGATCTTGCTCTTCATGAGTTCAGAACGTACATATCCGGAGGTGGATGATACAACTAAAGCAGCTTTATCAAAAGTCCATCTTTCGGTATCAGTGAGTGAAATTTTTAAATAATTTACTCCAAGTGTTCTACTGTCAAATAAATTCTGATATTTGGCTCTTGCAAGGTTTATGAGTTTGTCAAGCTCTGATTTTCCGTTCGTATCCATGTCAAGGTTGCCCATATCAGATTTGTCTTCCACAAGAGACAGTATCTGGGGGTTAACACTTCCAAGTTTAGTTTTGTATATGCCATTCGTTGTTGCAATATCTATTTTTTTATTGATGTTCTCAAAATGTTCATAGAAAGAATCATAATGTCGAACGAAAGCTGCCCGGGTTGAATATGTTTCGTTCATGGCGACATCGACTTTTTCAAGCATATTCCGCTGAAGGTTCTTTTCTTTGAGTTCTCCCTCCAGACTTTCTTTGTATTCAGATAGCTCTTCCTTCTTTTTGAAGTAGCTAGCATCTTCCAGATAGAGATCTCTCAGATACTCTCGCAAAGATTTCCTGATTTTTGCCTTGTCATCGGATACGAATATTTCATCTAGTTTTTCAGTGCTTACATTATTATTAAGATCAGTAAATATAAAATTATTTATATGCTCTCGAAGTTCATCATTCTTTTTAATTAAATCTATAGTCAAAAAATTATCAGGTATGACTATAGTAAAGGGGGGATCGATACGAATACCCCATTGTTTTTTATTTAAATTGATATAATCTTCTGCTTTTCCAGCTTCTTGTTTATATTTATTTTTCAGTGCCTGTTTGTTCCCTAATATAAGCCTACGAAAGCTGAACTTTTCAACTTCTTCGGACATATAGTTATAAAAATAATAATTAGTGATAGCATCAATAAATTTACTTAGGTTTTCAAGATCATATTCATTATCTTTTGAGACTGCCTCAATTTCTGTTTTAATATTTTTAGTGCCTGCAGATAAAAACCAATTATTTTTATCTCTCCCCACAACTTTCCCGGTGCTCAATTTTTCTATATATTCATCTAATATTTCTTTCAACTTTCGTTCTTTATCAGGAAGGTATTTGATGTTCCTGTTGGTTTGCGCATAGACCCCAAGGTCACTATCGATATCGTTTAAGATATTATTGATGTTTTCATCTACTCCGGTGGAAACAGAATCTAACTCAGCTATATCTTGCTTGTTGACCTTCAGCTTCGTATTCAGAGTTTGAATTTCCTGACTCTTAGCGTTCAGCGCTCCATGAAGAGGAGAGATTTCCAGTTTTCCTTTCAGGATATTGATCATTACAGACCTGCACTCCTCATTCTCAACAACTGCAACCCGTTTGAATAAACTTGCAGTTTTTTCGAGCGTCTCAAGAGCTTCTGGAATCAAGCGGAATAATTTTTTATCGGTTTCATCTTTGAGTTCAGGTGGCGTAACGCCTTGAGTAGAATACTTAGCTCGTGAAATATAAGACGTCAGTTCATTATATGTTCCAATCTCATCAAATTGAATATCTGAAATATTATAGCCAATGAATGTCTTTATATTTTCCACGCTGTGGTACCTGAGCCGTTCTGCGATGTCGTTTGTCCACACTCTTATGATATTTTCACACTCGGTTTTCAGGAACCCAAAGACTTCAGTCGTTGGAGCGGATTCTCCATTTATATTGAACTTAATAAGGAGCCCTTCAACAGCCTCATTTATTTTTTTCCTTGCAACAACAATCTCCCCGAGTTCGTCAACAATCTGGCTGTACCGCTTCTTTAATTTCCTAAGTTCTTCTACGGGATATTCGATTACATGCGAATCAGCAAACAGAAAAGATGAATAGGGCTTTCTTGTGTCACACAGGTGAATATCACTGTTCTCTATATGGAAGAAGTTAATGAGAATCTGCGGGAAAACCGAATCAAAGTCACCTACGGCTTCTAACTCATGCTGTCCGTTAGCATATTCCGTGGGACCCAGGGTTGTAAATATTATATGATCAAAAAGGTTCTCATCACGAAACACATTTAAGTATTCAAGCTCTGTAAGAGAAATGGCAGCATTAAGCTGTTCTTTTTTTCCTTCTTTAGTTGTTGGAAGCACTGCAAAGAGATATATTTTATTTTCCTGTTTTTTCTTGATATATCTTGCAAGATCTATGAACATGCCTGAGCCAGTACCTCCCCCGACCCCTACTATAATAGCTGTGGCTTCAGTAGTCGAAAATGTTGGAAATCCATTCGATTGCCCTTCACTCAGAACTTTATACAGAATAGCTTTTGAGACAGCTCTTCTGCGATGCACACCACCCCCGAAGTCGTCCATGATGAAGGGATCAATACCTTTCAGGCCCTGGAAGGTAACTCCATTTTCGGGATCATGCAACCACCAGGTATTGATCGAGCGGAATCCCTTTATGCTCGCTGAAACTTTAGAGCTGGTTAAATCGGATACATTTGTAACATTTGCAAGTTCTGGCAGATAGTAGGATTTAAATTCGATGTTTCCCGCGCCCTCCAACTTATTTACTTTCGCCATGATTTTTGTTGCCAACTCCTCATCTATTTCAGATTCATTGGCGTCCGTATCCATTGTATAAATTTTAAGTTTATTTCTGCCCTTAGAGTAGTAGTGGAGCAACCAATCATAATCGCATATCTCACGAGCAAGTTTTTTTCCGCAGCCGCCCAAACCTATGATTGTTAGATTAGTAGGATATTTTAAAGATTGCCTTGAGTCGTCCATGTCTGTCATTCGATAACCTCTCGGCTGTTATTCATTCTTATACCGATTATAATACCGATTATCAGGCCCGCAATCACACCTATAATAAGCCACCAGTATGAAGGCCATTCATTATCTTCAGTCAAATGATCAGCAAGTGTTTTTGACTCTGTAACAAGTCCCTTGTCGTGAAGATCCTGCAGATAGGTCTTGAAAAAAGGGTCATCTATTTTATTTATTTGTTCTCTGAATGATTCAACTTCCGGAAGTGAAATTTCGAAGGGGCGTGTTTCCACGCTTTCGATCTGATCTCCTTTGCTATTTATAAGCGTGATTCTATCATAAGCATAGCCCGTATTTTTTTTATATTTAATGAGTGTTACACCATCATACTGTTTTTCTTCAGATATATGCGGAATTTGCCCTTTAATATTAACAACAATTTTTGTTGTGCTTTCATTAACCGGGAAATCGAATTTGTTGGAGTCACTTGTAACGTTTAAATTTGTAATATTATATAAATGAGAATTATCAATTTTAACCAAATCGGTGTCAAAAGATATGTAATCGGCAGCTGGTGAAATATTATTTATTGTTAGTGTATAATTTATTACCTGTCCCTCTGAAACTTTATCTTGTGTTTGACCGTTAATCTCAACATTTGTTGCTAATGCTGTACTTCCAAGAAGTAAAAGTAAGAACAGTGATAAAAATAAGTAGTTTACACTCTTGAACGATTTCATTTTTTATTACACCGTCGCTTTAAATTATTCAACAATAGATTTTCTATTAAACAGTTATAATATTGAAGTCTTTTTAATTAAATATTTGTTTAAATATTAATATGCTATAACTTACACATTTATAATAAATCTGGCAAATATTTAGGCATTAACAAGAATGATAGTCATAAACTAAACATTAAGAAATGCAGTTAATCAGTAGAGTCTAATTTCTCATTCGGATATATAACTCAAACCAAAGGTAAACCACTGAAAAAGCAGACTAAGAAGAATAAGAGCACAGAGATTTCAGTACTCTCAATAGTTATAAAGTCTGAATTGAGTCTTTTCCATGCCCGTTGGTGTTTCTACTTATAAATTTGGATTGTAGTGTTTAACTGTGTATTAATTTGTGCATTGACTATAAATAGTTTACACTATTGAGTGACCTTATTAACTCACAACTTTACCAACAGTTAAATACACATTGGCAGTCTGTACTGGATTTCACCTGACATTTCACAAATATTTTTAAGAAAATAACATTATTCTGCAATTATTCAGCCAAGTAAAACAATATCCGATTCGCATAAAGTATGATCTATCCAGGTCCATTTCAGTTAAGGTTTAAACAAGTGTTGAACTATTTATTTAAATGAAAGAACAAAAAATGACCTCTTATGAAAATCCACGTTCTCCAGCATTCCTCCATAAATACCCTCGGCACCATTGAAGAGTATGCAAAAACTAAAAACTACAGGCTTGAATCAACCCGTTTTTACGAAACGATAAGCTCTCCAGAACTTGATACTTTTGACCTTCTTATCATCGTGGGCGGCCCGATTGGAGTTTACGACTATAAAGAAAATTCCTGGCTGATAGATGAAAAAACGTTTATCAAGCAGGCAATCGAAGCAGGAAAACCTGTACTGGGAATCTGCCTCGGTGCACAATTGCTTGCCGATATCCTTGGGGCCCACGTATATGAAAATAGGCACATGGAAATGGGATGGTTTCCTGTAAAGGCGCTCGGAAGCGAGAATAAGCCGGAATTTCTTGAGGGGCTGCCGGACGAGATAACAGTTTTTCACTGGCACTCCAGGACTTTTGACCTTCCCGCAGGAGCAGTTCAGCTTTTTGAAAGCGAAGGCTGCAAGAATCAGGGGTTTATCTACAATGGCAGGGTTGTAGCACTTCAATTTCACCCTGAAGTAAATGAAGACAGAATTCTGAGTTTGATCAAGCGGTTTGGGGATGGGATGGCAAATGGGCCGTTTGTTCAGAAAAAAGAGGAAATGCTCGGGCAGAGCAAATATCTGGCTGCCACAAAGGAATTCATGTTTTTAGTGCTGGATAAATTTGAAAAAATGAGTTAACGAGTATTGAACTATTCAGCTATTCGGTCATTCAACCGGCAGAAGAATCAGGTGAGTTCTTCGGATGGCTTTTCCGGTGCCTGATGCCCTGTGAGGCTTGCTGTTCGTTTATTTTCTTTTGAGAAAATCCCTTTCACTCCTCCTGAGATCAGGGCTGCAATATCTTTCAACACAAGGCCCTGTTTTAGCCCTTTGGGAAGAGCAATATATTTCGGGCTCCAGACAGGGTTGAATTTTTCTTTAAAATCCCGAAGTCCTTTATAGTTATAAAAGTGTTCTCCGTGAGTAAAGATTAAAGACCCGATTTTATGCCACATCGGAGCGAATTGCCGCGTTTCAAGCCCTGAAAGTGGAGCCATCCCGAGTGAAAAACGCCTGTACCCTTTTTCTTTTCCCCAGAGCATGAGCTTGACAAAAAGATATTCCATTGTCCTGTCAGGGGCGTCGGGCTTGTGGCGCATGAGGTCAACACTGATTTCTTCATTATCCGCACCTGTCCAGATATTTGCAAAAGCAACGATTTCGGACTCGTTCCTGACAAGGGCAATCGGGAAATTACTCAGGTATTTTTCGTCAAAGTAACCAATTGAGAATCGCTTTTCTTTTCCTGCTTTCATTTCCAGCCAGGCATCCGAGATATTTCGGAGTTCAGGCATAAGGCTCCGAACCTCTTCTTTAGAGACAATTTCAAACCAGTATCCTTTTTTCTCCACATTCCTTACAGTATAACGGAAATCTTTGCTTGCACTTCCTTCCAGGGTAAAAGCCTCAAGGGGAACTTTCGCCTCTTCCCCGATTTTTATAAGTGTCAGGCCAAGGTCAAGATAAACCGGAATATATTTTTCGCTCACCTCATAGAAAGCAGCCCTGCCCTGGTGCAGCTTGCTCATTTCATAAAAGTCCCAGATCAGTTCTTTTGCCTGGCTGCTGGTTCCAACGATATCTCCCATTGCAACCCAGGTTTTTCCGGAAACTCCATACATCAAAAAAGCCTGCTTATTATCATCAAAAAGCAGATATTTGTCCCTGGTAAATACCAGGTTTCCAGCCGTTTCCTCACTCTGATTGATAATTCTTTTTGCAAGCTCCATCTCATCTGCCTCTGGAATGTGAATGTCCCTGGAAAAGGGGCTCAGGATTTTTGCCATCCCAAGAACAAGAAGCAGAATGAAAGCTCCTACCGTAGCCCTTAAAAAGCTGGAGGCCTGGGAATTGATCCCGAACTGCCACCAGAGTTCGTTTGAATATTTCACGTTATGGTATGAAAAAAATCCAAGCCATACGAAGCTTACGAAGACCAGGACTATTGCAATTACATTACTCCTGCTAAAAGACTGATGCATAAGCGAGGATTTTCTGTAAAAATATTTTCTGCAGGGAAGCAAAAATAAAAACAGGATAAAAAGAATCGCAGCTTCATGGTAATCAAAGCCTTTCAGGAGGGCAAATATCCCACCCATCAAAAGTACGGAAAGAGAAAGAATATAGGCTCCGTCAATTCTTTTCCAGAGGCCGTTTGCCATGAGCAGGAGTAATACCCCCATAATGCTTCCAAAAAGCCTGGAAGCTTCGATTAATGGAAGAGGAATAATGTAATTGAGGTCATGCAGGTACCTTGGATCTGAAGGTAGAGCTCCGGAAAAGAGAAGGGAAACTCCTCCAAGGAAAACAAGAATCGAAAAGACCTGAGGTGCTAGCTCGGACAGGCTTGAATACGTAGCTTTTTCAATTTTCCTCAGGAATTCGTCTCTCTCTTGATATTCATAGAACATAAGGGCCAGCAGCCCAATAAGGAAGGGCACGAAATAGTAAATTGTCCTGAAAAGAAGAAGCGGTTTAATTATATCGACCGTACCGAAATACGGTTCCAGCATAAACAGCATAAGGGTTTCAAAAACCCCAAGCCCGCCCGGGACAGTACTTATCAGCCCTATAATCTGCGCCAGCGCAAAGAACACAAGGACATGAAGCAGGGTAAGATGTGGATTTGAAGGCAAAAGGAAATAGATAATACTTCCCGAAAGCAGGTAATCTACTGACGATAAGCCAAGCTGCAAGAACGCTATTTTCGGTTCAGGGATCCTGATCTGGTACCCTTTTGTCATGAAATTCAATTTTCTGAACGAGAAAAAGAAATAAACAGCAACACTTAGTAGTAAAAGAATTCCAATAAGGTTTAACGGGATAGGGATCTCGGGCACGTAATCCGACAGTTTCACAGGATAGAATGTGAAAAGCAAACCACCGACAAAGCAAAACCCAACCCAGAAAGTAAGTATGCAGAAAATAATAATTTCCCAGATCTGGCGCAGGTTCAGCCCATTTCTGGAGTAAAACCTGTATCTAAGGGAACTTCCTGTCAGTATATTAAAACCAACACTATAACTTATGGACGTACTGATAAAAGAAGCCCTAGCAGTCTGCTTATAGGGCAGAGGGTTATTAATATGACGAACTGCCAGGTAATCATAACCTGTTAAAGCAAGATAACTCAAGAAGGTTAAAAAGAACGCAAGCTCTATATGGCTCAGTGGAATGCTGGTAATACTTTTGAGCACATACATCGAGTGCAAATGGCGTACCTGTTTATCCAGGGTCCACAAAGCCAGAGAAAATATAACCACTGGCAGAAGGTAGCCTGCAAACCTCTCTATTATAAGAGTCTTTTCCCGCATACTTCCTTTGTCTGTCATTGAGATCAGCGTTTTTCACTTAACTTTTTTCTCACTTAATTCGTTCATAATTTCTAACCTGACTTATTCATAATTTCTAACTAAGCTCTTTATTAATTTCTTATTTAAACCTTTTTAAATTTTTTACATAATTCTATTTAATTGCTTAGCAAATATTTTTAATTTTGTGTTTTAACAGACAAAGTAATTTCCTTAAAATATATACATATCGGCTCTAATCCCAGGAAACGTTTCAAAATATTTGTTTTGAGTGAGAGAATTTATTAAGTTGCCTGTTGCAGAAGAATTAAAACAAAAAGTAAAGAAGAAATGTAATAATTCAGGATGTATCAATAAAGCCTGTAAACACCAGCTACATGATTGAGATTTTTTATTCTACTTCTGAGCACAAAACATATTCCGGTAAACTTCCAGAAAGTATAAAGGGTAAATTTAGTCCTGGGATCAAGTCTCTTATGATCACTCTTAATCATGTTGCTAATTTTTCAGAACCCAAAATACATGAATTTCTAGTATATCGATTCTCAAATATATACATAATAAGAAAATAAATACAGTTTGCGACGCAAATATTATTTTAAAGTCACATGGAATTCTGTAACACGGAAAACACAGCCATGGAAAACACAGCCATGGAAAACGCAGCCTGTCGCAGAGTGATTCGATCTGGAGATTACACCCACGGAAAACACGGAAATCACGGAAGAAAAACGCCTTTACTACTGATTTCCGTGTCTTCCGTGCTTTCAGTGGTTTTCAAAAAATTCATTTCTGACATACTTTGGAATCGATGCACTGGAAAATATTGGTGTTCATATATCTAAAGCCACTATTTCTCGAATCTTGACAAAAGATATTGATTTCTTTCATCAGGAGAAAGCCGAGATTTTTCTGGAAGGTCTTAAGGTTACGCCTTATCAGCAGATTGATGATACAGGTGCAAGAGTCAATGGTGTCAATTATTATACTCAGATTCTTTGTAATCCTTATTATACCGCTTATTTTACAGTTTCCAATAAGACCGGGAAACCATTTTAGATGTGCTTTTATGTGGAAAAGAAAAAACGTACTGCTTTTGAGATGCCATCTCTGGCTCAACTAATCAGAGAAAAAAGCTTGGTGAGCGAAAGATGAGCGATTTCCACTCAATTTGAAGAAGATACGAAATTTCCATTCAATTTGAAGAGGAGACCTAAAAAACAGTTGCCTACCTGAACAGTTAGCCTTAAAAGAAAAACAAGGATAACTTCCCGAAACCGATTCATATTTAAGCGTTTGAAATAATACCACGCTACAAATGTTACTTTAAATCTTGCATCAAGTATTTCATTTAAGTCTTATATTAAATCTTATAAGCCTCATATTAAATCTCAGGTTAAATCTTATAAGCCTCATATTAAATCTCAGATTAAATCTCAGATTAATCTCACAGATATATTGCCACAGACATTAACAGAAATTAGATTCGTATCAACAGGAATTATACTCACACCTACTCATATCACAAAAATCAGAGAGAGGAAAACCGATGAGCAATATTTTACGCAGAGGCAGGCTGGAGGCTGCCCAGGACGAGGAAATTTTACGTTATACCTCCTCTATGGAAGCTGACAGGTGGATTTTTGATGCTGACATAGCAGTAGACCTTGCCCACACAGTAATGCTAAAAGAGCAGGGCATCATAAATAGGGAGGACTGCAGCAAAATCCTTAGCGGGCTTTTGAAAATCCGGGAGGAAGGGATGGAAAAGCTCGATTTCAGCTATGAAGACATCCATATCTCTCTTGAGTCAAGACTCATCGATATGGTTGGGGAAGACGTTGGGGGCAGGATGCATTCTGGGCGTTCCAGAAATGATGAGGTTGCGACCTGCATCAGGCTGGTGCTCAGGGAAGAACTGACCGGGCTGCTTGAAGAAATCCATGAACTAAGGCAAACGTTTCTGACCCTTGCGGAAAAACATACTGAAACGCTCATGCCTGGTTTTACTCACATGCAGCATGCACAGCCGACAACGCTTGCTCATCACCTCTGCGCCCACGAAGCCGCTCTTGGCAGGGACTTTGACAGGGTTCAGGACGCTTACTCCAGGGTAAACCTCTGCCCGCTTGGGGCTGCTGCTTTTGCTTCCACGGGATTTAACCTGAACAGGAAAAGGACCCAGGAGCTTCTGGGCTTTGACGGCTTGCTTGAAAATTCAATGGACGCGGTCAGCACCAGAGACTTTCTTATTGAATGCGCCTCAGGATTTACAAACCTCATGATAAACCTGAGCCGCATGGCCGAAGAACTTGTAATATGGTCCACTTCCGAATTCAATTTCATAGAACTGGACGACATGTACGCTTCTACTTCTTCAATCATGCCGCAGAAGAAAAATCCTGACACTGCCGAACTTATGCGCGGGAAAACAGGAGTAGCAGTGGGCGCACTAATGTCTCTGATTACTATCTGCAAAGGGCTTCCCCTGAGTTATAACCGCGACCTGCAGGAAGCAACCCCAAATATCTGGCGGTCTGTAGAAACGGTAAGGGCTTCAGTAAGGGTTATGGAAGGAATGATAAAAACTATGAAAGTCCACCCTGAAGTGCTTACTGCCCAGTCAGTTACAGGTTTTACAACCGCTACCGAACTTGCGGATACCTTTGTCCGGGAAACCGGAATTCCTTTCAGGACTGCCCACCAGATCGTTGGGATGCTCGCAAGGGAAATGGAAAAACCAACTCTAGAAAAAATCGATTCCGTAGCCGAAATTGTCCTGGGCGAATCTCTTTCAAGCCGGGGGCTCACAGAGAAAATGGTAAAAGAAGCCCTGAGCCCGGTTTCGAACGTAAAGAGAAGAAAAATCACTGGAGGACCAGCTCCCGAAGAAATGCAAAATTACCTCTCGAAAAGGCAGACTGAGCTTGAACTTAACAGGCAGGAAATTGCAACCCTGAAAGATATTACAGACTCAGCTTTTGAAAATCTGCTTGCAACCGTTAATGAGTACAGGAAAACTTGAGTTATAAAGAAGCAAACTCCATACTTAAGTATACTTGATGTCGATAAACTAAGTATTAATACCCAGTATTAATATTACATTGACCTCTTAAACTCAGTATTAATCTCAGTATTAATCTCAGAATTAATATCGGTATTGATATCACTATCACATTGGCCTCTTAAACTTATTAGTATTAATTTCAGTATTAATTTCAGTATAATTTCAGTATTAATACTACTTTGACTTACCAGTATCATGCAAAATGTATAATATTGTAAAAGTAGCCAGGTATTATACAGGAATGTCTGTATGATACCGGAATACCGATTATCTATAAAGAATTAAAAAAGTTATCATAAAAGGGATTATTTATGGAATTCAAACAGGGCGACCGGGTACGTATTGAAAAGAACGGCACTGTCTACGAAGGCAAAGTGATGCCGTCCATGGAAGGATATATTACAATAAAAATGAACAGCGGCTACAACGCCGGTTTTTCCACGGATAAGGTAAAGATAACTCTTCTGGGAAACAATGGAGAAAACAAAAACGGAGGCCGGAACGGCGGAAAAGGACCTAAAACGGCAGGAGAAGAGGTCCAGAAATCTGGAAAAAAGCTTCCAAAGGTCGCTATTCTTTCCACAGGCGGAACTATTGCAAGCAAAATAGATTACAGGACAGGCGCAGTAACTTCCCAGTTCACTGCTGACGATATACTTGCAGCTATCCCTGAACTCAGAGAGATAGCTGATTTCAAAGGCAGGGTAATCTCAAGCATTCTCTCGGAAAACATGGATTCGGAGTCCTGGCAAAATCTTGCCCGTGCTGTCGTAGAGGAAATCGAGGCAGGTGCTGATGGGGTAATCGTGACTCACGGGACAGATACCATGATGTACACGGCTGCAGCCCTTTCCTTTATGATTGAAACGCCTGTGCCCATCGTTATTGTAGGTTCCCAGAGAAGTGCAGACCGTCCGAGCAGCGACAATGCCATGAATGCAATATGTGCGGCCCTTGTTGCTATTAGTGATATTGCTGAAGTTTCGGTTGTTATGCATGGAACAACCTCAGATGATTTCTGCGAGATCCACCGTGGAACAAAAGTCAGGAAAATGCATACTTCCCGCAGAGACGCCTTCAAGTCAATAAATTCCCGACCTATAGGAATCGTGGATTACGATACAAGGGAAATAAAAACTTTCATTGACTATATTAAACGTGGAGAAAGACCTCTCAAATTCAAATCAGGCATGGAACCGAAATGTGCCCTTGTAAAATTCACTCCCGGCTCAAGCCCTGAAATTCTTGACCATTACATTGACAGCGGGTACAGAGGACTGGTTCTCGAAGGTACCGGGCTTGGGCATGTTTCTACAAAATGGATTCCCAGGATCCAGAAAGCAACAGATGCAAAAATGCCTGTTATAGTTATGTCCCAGTGCCTTAATGGCAGAATCTGTGACCGCGTCTATGATACCGGCCGTGATATGCTGAAAGCAGGAGCAATTGAAGGGGAAGATACCCTGCCCGAAACCGCCCTTGTTAAACTGATGTGGGTGCTCGGTCAGACCGATGAATTTGACGAAGCTGTCAAAATGCTCAGGGAAGATCTCAGTGGAGAGATTACAAAGTGCTGTTTTAAGTAAGAAATCATATATTTATCAGATATTTAAATCAGGTATTTATCAGATATTTAAATCAAATATTTATTTCTTCACTTCTTTTTCCTGAACCTCATTTTTGTTTATAGTTTGAATGGTATTTGTTCGAACAGATTTGAGAAAGATTTGAGAAAGATTTGAGAAGATCTGCAGGACTCCAAGGAGAAGTTGAGATAGAATGGCTTAGTAATTGGCTGTTAGAGCATTTACAACAATAAATTACCATTTTTCATATTTTTCCTATAGGGGAGGAGAATCAAACCATAAAGGAAATCAATGCAGGTTAAAGCAACACAACGAGTTTTTGTTTGAAAACAGGATTCAAGATGTTTATCTGAAATGTATTTTTTTACAGGAATATTATTTAACTTGATGAAGTTAAATGTTATTTGTTTTATGAAACTATATTTATAACGGAAAAATTATACTTCATGTTTAACGTAGAAAGGAAATATGAGAAAGTCAAGCTAATATAAAAGTTGGAAACGGTGGGAAAAAGAATATTATCTTAAAAAACGCATATGAAATTCTTCTAATCACAGGCATAAAGAAATGAAAGTACTTGGAAGAACTCTCATGCCAAAAATGCATATGAAATTCTTCTAATCACAGGCACAAAGAAACGAAAGTACTTGGAAAAACTTTCATGCCAAGAAATGAAAGTACTTGGAAGAATTTTCATGCCAAATAAATTATGTTTCATTTTTACATCAGGTGTCGAAATGTAAATTATATCACAAAAACCGATTTTTGTTATATATAAATCGTCATCTGTCTCACAATATAAAAAATTACTTATATGTTTCAAAACAATGAATTAAAAATTATTTTTTGGGTTGAAGTTCATTGAGGTAGGCCAGTAAATGGATAATGATATGGTGGAAGAACTACGGAAAATCGTAGTTGAATCTCTGCAATCTGAAGAAGGAAATTTAAACAAAGCAGTTGACCTTGCAATTAACTTTTCAACAAAAAATTCGATCTCTTTCGATCAGTTATTAGATCTGATCACTCTTTGTGGGTCTGAAGGATCCTATGAATTAGTATATATATTTGCAAAGACCGCTGCAAGCTTATCAACAGGACCTTCAAAAGCAGTTGCTCATTATAATGCGGGAACTGCTTCTTACTTTTTGAACCTACCTGTGGAAGCAGAAGAACAGTATAAGCTTGCTCTGGAAGCAGACTCAAATGATGCAAGCATACACTCAAATTATGGAATTCTCCTGAAACAAATGGGGCGCATTGAGGAGGCAGAAAAACAGTATAAACTTGCTCTGGAAACAGACCCAAAACATATCAGTACACACTCCAATTATGGCAATCTCCTTTCAGATATGGGACGCCTTGCGGAAGCAGAAGAACAGTATAAGCTTGCTCTCAAAGCAGATCCCAAACATGTCAACACACACTCCAATTACGGTAATCTTCTTTTAGCCATGGGACGACGCGATGAAGCAGAAGGACAGTATAAACTTGCTCTCAAAGCAGACCCAAAACATGTCAATACGCACTCTAATTACGGCAATCTCCTTTCAGATATGGGGCGCATTGAAGAGGCAGAAAAACAGTATAAGCTTGCTCTGGAAGCAGATCCCAAACATATCAACACACACTCCAATTACGGAAATTTCCTTTCAGATATGGGACGCCTGGAAGAAGCAGAGGAACAGTATAAACTCGCTCTGGAAGCAGATCCCAAACACGTCAATGTACACTCCAATTACGGTAATCTCTTCCAAAAAATGGGGCGCCTGGAAGAAGCAGAGAAACAGTATAAGCTTGCTCTGGAAGCAGACCCAAATGATGCAAGCACACACTCCAATTACGGCAATCTCCTTTTAGTCATGGGACGGCGCGATGAAGCGGAGGAACAGTATAAACTTGCTCTGAAAGCAGACCCCAAACATGTCAACACACAATCTAATTACGGTAATCTCCTCCAAAAAATGGGGCGCATTGAAGAGGCGAAACAAAGATACGAAAAAGCACTCGAAATTAGGCAAAAACTCCTCAATCAAGACCCCGAAAACATAGCCTATCAGTTAGATGTAGCAATAGCAATCAACAATTTAGGCGCCTTACTTTCTGATATGGGGTACATTGAAGAGGCGAAACAAAGGTACGAAAAAGCACTCGAAATTAGGCAAAGACTCCTCCAAAAAGACCCCGAAAATGCAGTTTATCAATCTTACGTAGGAACGACGCTCAACAATTTAGGTGCCTTACTTTCTGATATGGGGCGCATTGAAGAGGCAAAACAAAGGTACGAAAAAGCACTTGAAATCAGGCAAAAACTCTTCCAAAAAAACCCCGAAAACGCAGCCTATCAATCGGATGTAGCAATAACAATCAATAATTTGGGTGCCTTGCTTTCTGATATGGGGCGCGTTGAAGAGGCAAAACAAAGGTACGAAAAAGCACTTGAGATCAGGCAAAAACTCCTCCAAAAAGATCCCGAAAACGCAGCATACCAATCTTACGTAGGGACTGCGTTTAACAATCTGGCAGGAATCTACAAAGATATGGGAAGATATGAAGAGGCAATGAACCTGTATAGTAAATCTCTTGATATCCGTGAAAAATTGCTGGGGCCAGGACATTCTGATGTTGCAAATACTCTAAACAATATGGCTGTTCTCTACAGAGAAACCGGAAGATATGAACAGGCCCTTGAAACGTTTAATCGTGCACTAGAAATCCTGAAGAATGTTTATGGATCAGAACATCCTAATTACGGACCAGAACATCCTGATTACGGATCAGAGCATCCCGATTACGGATCAGAGCATCCCGATTACGGATCAGAGCATCCTGATTACGGATCAAAACATCCTGATGTTGCAAATACTCTAAACAATATAGCTGTTCTCTATGAAGAAACCGGAAGATATGAACAGGCCCTTGAAACGTTTAATCGTGCACTAGAAATCCTGGAGAATATTTACGGACCAGAGCATCCTGATATTGCAATTACTCTAAACAACATGGCTATTCTCTATAGGGAAATGAGAAGATATAACGAAGCTCTTAAAATGTTTAATCGTGCACTCAAAATCCTGGAGAGTGTTTATGGACCAGGCCACCCTTATATTCAAAAAATTCAGAGAAATATAATTAGCATTAACAAAAATACTGGCAGATAAAAAGATCCCTTCTTCAAGCTGGACGGGAATATTAAAACATTTGCATAAAAACAAAAAAATTCTGATTTATAAAAAGAGGGAGAGTAGAGAGTTCTGAATCACATTCCCGAGTATAAAAAAAGTCCGAAAGACAAATTAGATGATGTTTCTGTGGATTACAGCGCCAGAGAAACTATCTTTGTACCAGGTGTTTATATACGTATAAATGAAGATACTCTAAGAGTTTGTTTAAGTAATCACCTGAAACGATTAGAGAAGAAGAGTCGCTGGACTACTCCTTATGCTATATTTGCCACTATTGTAATAGTACTTGTCACTTCTGATTTTCATGATTTTATCGTCAGTGGCGATACATGGCAAAAAATATTTTATATTGCTGGTATCATTTCAGCTTTATGGTTTATTCGCTCAGTTTTGAATGCACGAAAATCAGAAACTGTAGACGATATAATTAACGATTTAATTGAAAAAGCTCAAAAATAACGTTTAAATTATTTATTTTCAGCTATTTTTTGGAGTGTTCCACGTATTCTATTACCGTGCCGTCGGGATGCTTTACTGTCATGTTCCTGCCGGTTGGAACCTTATTCGGGCCCCGTATGATTTCTGCACCTTTTTCTTCCAGATAAGCCCTGAATTCGTCAAGAGAATCAACAAGAAAAGTAGCCTGCGTGCTTCTGAAGGGTTTCAGGGCTTCATCCGAGCCGGCTATGAGCAAAATATTTTCTATTTGAGCCAGTTCCAGGCCGATTTGCGGGATTTCAAAGCGCATGGCTGCGGGAGAGCCAAGGAGTTCTTCATAGAATTCGAGGGCTGAGTTAAGGTCGTTTATGTAGAGGCGGGAGAGGGTTTGAAGGATTTTCATAATTACTTAAATAACTGTCATCCTAAATTAGTTATCAGGTAAGATTTAAATTGAATATAAAAGCCTTCAAAAAAATTCTCCAATATAGTTTGTTCATTTCTTCAAGCCCTTCTCGAAATCTTTAAGATTTCTCTCTATCAATCCTGGAGTTAGTTCAAAATTTTGTGGAGATTGTAATTCAATCTCGATTTCACTCCCTTTTAAACTTTTAAGACATGGAGAAACCAAGAAAAAGAAAAGTAACATAAATAAGAATGCACATTGCGTTGTGTTATCCTTCCAATCAATAAACGATAATGCAGTAAAAAAAAGAGAGAACATAATTAGCAAAATTGAATTAAGCAGTTCATAAATTGGTTGAAAAAACATTAATATTTTTGTAGTATAGTTATACAAAATCAAAAGAAATAAAAATGAGGATTCTGGTAGTAATAATCCAAAAATAAAAAACAATAAAAATAAAAATGTAATCTTTCTTCTAAAACTGTGGTAAGGTGACTCCCACCACCACTTCGGTATTGAAGTGTATATTTTGTGGTTCCAAATATCTTCAAGTAACTGTTCTGCAGAGTTAGTTACTTTAGATCCAAAATTGAGTTTTATACAATTCGTGAGTTCATCCTTTGCTGAAAAATGATCTTTGAGCTTATAATAGAAACAACCTAAAAAATAACTATTATATGATTCTATCCTTAACGTATTATATCTCAAAAGCTCGGAAGTTACTTTTGCTAGTAATTTAATTGAAATGCTTGAATTACATTTACGTTTAACTAAAAAGGATTGTGTGCTCATCAACAACTTTTTAATCAATTTCTCGCATATTTTTAAGTTTAAACACTCAGTTGTATTGTTTAAAGAAATATATGTGTTTGTTTTTTTGAGATCTTTTATTGGAGTACTTATTTTTTCTAGGTCTCTTATGCATGAAATAATTAAGTCTTGATACATTTTATCATTAGGATCAAAGCTAACTTCTGCTTTGAGGTATTTTGCATAAACTTCCCATATTAAGATTAATGGACTACCAGTACTCAATGAAATTGCTTTTTTAAAATAGTATATAGCACTATCGTATTGTTGCTTTTCAAGCTCAATTCTTCCTTTTAAGAATAACGTAAAATAATTTTTAGGATCTTTAAAGAAAGAGTCATTTAATATTGAACTAGCGTTTTTTAAGTCTCCAATATCTAGATAAAGTTCTGCTAAATTATTATATGCAGCAATAAAGTTGCTATCGTACGAAATTGATTTTTTGAATGAATATATAGCAGTATCAAATTGCTTAAGACTTAAAAGAACTAGACCCTTTCCATTCCATGCGAAGCTGGAAGTTGGGTCAAACTTTAAAGAATCTTCAAAAAGATTTAAGGCTTCTTCAAGTTTTCCAATACTATAATAAACAGTAGCTTTACCAGATAATGCAAAAGCTGGTTTTGGATCATCTATATTTAACGACTCTTTAAAAGCCTCTATAGACTTATCAAATTGCCCCAAACTTGCAAAAGCAACACCTATTCCGTTCAATGAAAAAGTAAGCTCTTTAGTATCTGGTTTTCTTTTGCTTTCATTCTTATTGAGTGCAGTTTTATAAGATTCAATAGCCTCAGTATATTTCTGAAGGCTTAGTAAAACGAGGCCTTTGCCATTCCATGAAAAAGCATTATCTTGGTCAATATAAGTTGATGTATTAAAAGCCTCTAAGGCATCATCATATCTTTTTAGATTACGGAGTACAAGGCCTTTGGTATTCCACGCTTTGGTTAATATTGAATCAATTTCAGTAGATTTATTTAATGTACTTAAGATTTCAATAGATTCATTTAGTGTGCTTAAGGCGTCATCACATCTTTTTAAATTCCAAAGAGCAAGACCTTTACCAATCAACGCAAGAGCTTTTTGTTCATTTTCTAAGGAGTTAGAACATGTTTCGAGAGTGTCTAGGGCTGTGTCATAGCTATTTAAGGCTTCCTCATATTGTCCCATATGACGTAATTCATCAGCTGTTTTGATCAGCTCTTCAACATCCATAAAGGTCTCCTTTTATGTAAGAACTAGCAAGTCATAGCAATTGGGCAGATCTTATATAATTAATTAAAATCACAATCTAATATAAAAACATATTTAAATTAAATAAAAAGTTTAAAAGTATAAATATAATTTTATATGCGATCAAATCAACTACAGGGCTTGAATAAGTGAAAAAGCCTCATCACAGAAAGTAAAAGGTTAAAGAAATGTTAATCCTCGACCACCCCTACGTCTCTGAATTCCTAAAAAATACCGCTGCGGAATTACAGATTCCTGTTTTAAAAAATGAAATGGCAGCCGGACTGAAGACTGAAAAAAGGCTAAATCTTCTTGAAGAAGATGAATTTATCGAATTAATTAAAGAAAAAGGTGAATGTGCCCTTTATTCCAATTCAGAAAATTCAATTGGCTGGATTTCGGAAAATCTAGGTTTTACCGGGCTGCCTGAGAAAATCGAGCTTTTCAAGAACAAAGTAAAGTTCAGAGAGCTGCTGGAAAGGCTTTATCCAGAATTATATTTCAAGAGTGTTAAATTTGAAGAACTGGACGAAATCCGGGTTGAGGAAATCAAAAAACCGTTCATCATAAAGCCTGCCGTGGGATTTTTCAGCCTCGGAGTTCATAAGGTTTCCACCAACGAGGAATGGGATTCGGTCCTGAAGTCCATAAAGGCTGAGGTTGAAGAAATCAAAAAGCTCTATCCGGCGCCAGTTTTGAATGTGGAGAATTTCATTATAGAAGGAAATATCGAAGGGGAAGAGTTTGCGGTTGACGCTTATTTCAACCGCGAAGGAAAGCCGGTAGTCCTCGATATCTTCAAACATATCTTTTCTTCAGAAGACGATGTCAGTGACAGGGTGTATTTTACTTCGAAAACGGTTATAGAAACCTACAGGGAAGCCATTGAGGATCTTTTAAAGGAAATCGGAAAGCTGGCCGGGCTCAGGAATTTTCCCCTTCATCTGGAACTTCGAATATCGCAGGACAGGAGAATACAGCCGATTGAACTGAACCCAATGCGCTTTGCCGGCCTGTGCGTTACTGATATTGCGTATTTTGCATATGGGATTAACACTTACAGGTATTTTCTGGAACAGCTTGAGCCGGACTGGGACAAAATTCTTGCAGATAAAGAAGGGAAGAGCTTCTGCTTTATTATGCTTAACAAATCGGAAGACCTCAATTTGAAGGACGTAAAGGCTTTTGATTACGAAAAACTGCTTTCGGGCTTTGAAAAGCCTCTGGAACTCAGAAAAGCGGATCACGAAACACGCGGCTACTTCGGGTACATGTTTACTGAAACCAGAGACAGTAGCTGGAGCGAGATTGAAAGGATTCTGAAATCGGACCTGAGGGAATATATCATTTTCAAAGAAGTAGTGCCTGCAAGTTCTGTGCTCAAAAATAATGCTCAAAAATAATGCTCAAAAATAAAGATCATTAAAGAAGTAGCTATAAATTTGCTCATTCAAAATAGCGAAGAGCCTTGATTTTGACCTATCATTTATATGAAGGTTCATTCACTGATTTCATTCACTGATTTCATTCACTGATCCATGTTTCTGCTTCAAGAAGCTCTTCATTCTTATAGGTCCTCACTGGAAAAGGAACAATAAACTTAAAGATTTCAACGGCAACATTCATCCAGTCCACGTCTGAAACAACTGCAATCTTTTCGAAGTCTGTAATGTTCAGTATGCCAACCTTGGCGTCCTCCAGCATGGCATTAAGGGTAAACCACTCGAGTTCCTTATCCATGTGATAAAGAATACGAACCTTACCGTACTTCTTGATTTTTTCCTCAACAGCAGGAATTAACACATTTTTGTAGTCATCTCCAGTTACTTCTCCACTCACATTGACTGCTACGACATTTCCCGGCAAACCCTGCATGATCTCTATCATTTAACTCCCCCTTCAGTATACAAGAACTGTAGCGCCCCACATATTCAAATGTTTTTTCCTGCAAATTGCTATCAGAAAGCAATTCAATAATTTTCTTAGCCTTATGCTATTAGAGTTTTGAGTTTTTAATTTGAGTTTTTGAGTTGAGTTTTTGAGTTGAGTTTTTGAGTTGAGTTTTTGAGTTGAGTTTTTGAGTTGAGTTTTTGAGTTGAGTTTTTGAGTTGAGTTTTTAATTTATTAATTTGAATGAATATAAACTTTGACTCGGACCATTATATTCATATCATATTCAAAAGACTCATCATGAAAAATGAATCGGACTTAAGCGGTTGAACTGAGAAAACAATAGCATCATAACCAGAAGTTGTTGAATGAAGAAATATACAAATCAATAGAAACGAATCGATAATTATAATTAAAGTTGTAGGTCTAAACATATGACCTGAAGGATAAGATCAAAGGTTTGCAAATCCAGGCGGATATTAGGCTGGTTTGATATATCCGTCATTCAAGGATTTCAATCAAAAAATTACCTTATTGTAAGGAGATTAGAACGAATATGAAACCTGCGCAGAATTCCAGAAGATCTTTTCATTTTTCCCTCTTTCAGGGAATATTACCCCTCAACTCCAAACAAATACCCCTGGAAATTATCGCAGGGATAACATTCGCAGCGTTTGCCATCCCCGAAGTTATGGGATACACTAAAATTGCAGGCATGCCTGTAGTTACTGGAATCTACACGATCCTGTTTCCAATGTTAGCTTTTGCCATTTTTGGTTCATCCCGTCATCTTGTCGTTGGCGCCGATTCAGCAACCGCGGCAATCATAGCAAGCGGACTGACAACGATAGCCGTGCCGGGATCTTCCCAATACGTCACATATGCGAGCGCAATAGCTCTACTCGTATCAATCTTGCTTTTCCTTGGAGGTCTGTTCCAGCTTGGTTTTCTCGCTGACTTCCTCTCCTACACGGTCCTGATAGGATTTCTCACAGGTGCTGGTATCTACATCTCTATATCACAGATTAGCGGGATGCTTGGGATACCTTCAGAACCGGATGGAACATCTGTGCAGATTATATCTTTAGTAAGAAACCTCTTTCTTACAAATACTCCCACGCTCCTGGTCTCATTATCCGTAATCGGGGTTATTGTTCTTGGCGAAAAGCTCAGCCACAAATTTCCAGGTTCACTAATAGCGATTATTGGCGCAATTGCTGCAAGCCGGATATTAGACCTTTCTTCTTACGGGATTAGCGTACTTGGCACAGTACCACAAGGTCTGCCGCAAATTTCTATTCCTCAAATCCCGCTTTCAAATCTACCAGAGATCTTCAACATATCCGTTTCTTGTTTTATTATTATCCTTGCCCAGAGTGCTGCAACATCTCGTGCTTATGCCATTAAGTTTTCCGACACTTTTAATGAAAATACAGACCTCATCGGATTGAGCCTTGCAAATGCAGCAGCAGGGATATCAGGGACTTTCGTTGTCAACGGCAGCCCAACCAAGACTGAAATGATTAAAAATGCCGGAGGTAGGACACAGCTTACTCAGCTCACAACGGTCTTAACTGTTATATTAGTCCTGCTGTTCTTTACCAGGCCATTCGCCTATTTACCCACAGCCGTACTTTCGTCTATGGTATTCCTCATTGGTCTGCATCTTATCGATATCGAAGGGATGACCGCCCTTCACAGACAGCGGCCTGTCGAGTTTGCTGTCGCTTTGATAACGGCTATAACAGTCGTAGTTATAGGTGTCGAGCAGGGAATCCTTATAGCTATTATACTCTCGATCATTGCTCACCTGCGCCATAGTTACAGGCCACTTAACCTTCTGCTTGTTCCAAAGGCAGGAGGGGCTATGAAGACAGTTCCTCTCGAAAGTGGACAGCAAGCTGTCGAAGGACTGTTAATCTACCGTTTTGGTTCAAACCTCTACTTTGCTAACGAAGACCGCTTCGCGGAAGATATAATAGACCTTGCCATAAAAAATGGCTCACTTAAATGGTTTTGCATTTCTGCCACAAACATTGGAGATATCGATTTTACTTCTGCAGAGACGCTCAAAAAAGTGTATACCCAACTGCGAAAACTGGGCATTACTCTTGTATTAAGTGAAGTAGTACAGCCTGTGATGAGTGAGCTGGATAAAGACGGCATAACCCAAATGGTTGGTAAAGACCATATATTTGAGTCAGTTCAGGATGTTATAGAAGCATATAAAAGATCAACAGATAGTTCGTCACATAGATCTACAGATAATTTTTCACAATAATTTTAAAGCTTCAACTTTTTCCAGTGCCTGGAATTTCTGCGCTGTAATCCTTTTGCACTGTACTTCTTTTTCACTGTAATCCTTTTTACACTGTAATCCTTTTGCACTGTAATCCTTTTGCACTGTAATCCTTTTGCACTGTAATCCTTTTGCACTGTAATCCTTTTTTTAGTGGGTCACTTTGAAATTAGCACAACTACACTCCTGCCCTGCACAATGTAGCTGTTCCCGCTGACCTGAGTTTCGTCTCCGTCTCCGGCAATTTCCTGAGGAGAAGGCAGGAACGTATCGACTGCTCTATACCAGTTTCTACCTGTACATTTGAGTTCCGGAATCTCGAATTCAAGAGGCTCCCAGTACATATTCATCATAACATGTATATCTTCTTCGTCCCCGGGTTCTCCCATGGTAAAAGAAAGGGCTCTTGCATGCGGGTCGTCCCAGCCTGGACTGTAGAGATTGCACCCGTGCCAGGAAATATCTTTTAACCCACGTTCGTTTTCCTTGCCTGTAAAATATCGGGGGCGAAGGATGGTAGTATGGCGTTTTCGAAAATCAATCATCAATTTCCAGAAGCGGAACATATCACGATTTTTCTCTACTAAGTTCCAGTCAAACCAGCTTGTCTCATTGTCCTGGCAATAAGCATTGTTGTTGCCTTTCTGAGTGCGTCTGACTTCATCTCCCATGCAAATCATCGGAACACCTATAGAAAGCAATAGAATTGCAGCGAAATTTTTAATCTGCCTTTCCCGCAAGGTTTTAACCTCCGGGTTTTCGGTCTCTCCCTCAACCCCGCAGTTCCAGCTCAAATTATTGTCAATTCCATCCCTGTTATTTTCCCCGTTAGCCTCATTGTGTTTGTAGTTATAAGAAACAAGGTCGTTAAGTGTAAATCCGTCGTGGCATGTCACGAAATTAACACTATTGATCGGAAGCCTTGATTCGGACTGGTAGAGGTCAGGGCTCCCGGCAATCCGGCTTGCAACCCTCCTTACAAGCCCGGGATCTCCTCTTACAAAGCGGCGGATCTCATCCCGATAATAACCGTTCCATTCAGCCCACCTCGGGCCCGGGAAGTATCCTACCTGATTGAGTGCAGCTGCATCCCAGGCTTCAGCAATCACTTTTATGTATCCGAGAGCATCGTCAAGTTCAATCTGCCATATAACAGGGGGATACTTCATAACCTTCCCATCGGTATCCAGCGAAAGGATAGAACCCTCATCAAACCGAAAACCATCAACATGCATCTCTTCTGCCCAGTATTTTAAGCAGTCTACTATCAGCTTCTGGGGAATAGGATGGTTGCAGCTCACTGTGTTTCCACACCCCGAATAATTGCTGTAGTATTGCTTGTCAGGTTCCAGGAGATAATATATGCTGTTATCTATACCCTTGAAAGAAAACACCGGACCCAGGTTGTCTCCTTCGGCTGTATGGTTGAAGACCACATCAAGAATTACCTCAATTCCAGCTTTGTGCAGAGCTCTGACCATGTCTCTGAATTCTTCCATATGAGCTCCGTACTCAGGATTCACACAATAGCCGCTATGAGGCGCAAAAAAACATATCGGGTCATAGCCCCAGTATTGTTTTCTTCCGTCAAGGCTTGTTGCATCATCAAAATCAAAGACAGGCATTAATTCTACAGATGTAATGCCAAGTTCCTTGAGATATGGAATTTTTTCAATTACTCCTGAAAATGTACCGGGCGCTGTAACTCCTGATGTTGGAGATCTGGTAAATCCGCCTACATGCAGCTCATAGATGATGGTTTCATTCAGTTCTTGCAGCCTTTTTTTGCCGTAGAGCTTTTCGCCCATTCCGGGCATCTCATATATCTTTTCTGCAGTTATGTGGCTGTTATTTCCCCATTTGTAGTGGGACATATCAATTACCACGCTGCGCATAGAAAAAGCAAGGTTGTCTCCTGGAATGCAAGCTTTTTCTCTGTTCCAGAGTGTTTTGTTGTTTCCTTTAGAATAAGGATCTATCAGGACCTTATCTCCGTCAAAACGATATCCTCTGGAGGGATCAAGAGGACCGCCTATCCGATATGCATAGTGGACTCCAGGCTTAAGGCCCCGCACATATACATGCCAGAAGTGAAATGTTTTATTAAGGGCAATACTTGTGGCTTCAGTGGTTTCAATACTTGTATATTCAATGGTTTCAATATCCTCGGAAACCTTAACTGAATTCTCAATATTTTCAATATCCTCGGAAACCATAACTGAATTTTCAACATTTTTAGAATGGGTAAATTCTCCAACTCTGTTTGTGTAAAGGATAAGAGCAGGTTTCAGATCATCACATTTGTGAAAAAGCAGAAGTTCAACGTAATCTGCATGTTCGGAATAAATCGAAAAATTTACTCCATCTTCATCAGGCGTTGCCCCAAGAGGATGGGGATATCCCCTTTCGATAACATAGCGATACTTCTTAAAAGTCTGTTCGTGATCCGTATATAATTCTCTCCTAACATTTTTTGGCTCTAGAAGCATGCCTGAAGTTCTGCAAACTGTAACTCAAATCAAACTGTGGCTCAGATTATCCAGCTTTTCAGCCGTTGACAGATTACCTGCTAACTAACCTGTTTACTTTCTTTTCTCCTTTTAAGCAAATAATTTTTGCTGCCTTTATCTATTCAGGCTCGCAAAAGAGCCATTTCACGAAATATTCCTTTCCAGTAGCCCTTAAGAATTCATCGGTGGCTTTCGATACTTAGATATGGTTTTATCCATATTCATTAACCAGTTTACTTTCTGCAGAAACTCAGGCAAAATACCTATTTATCAATGAAAGTTTCATTTCCTTTATAGATAGAAACAGAGGGAGTACTGGCTCTGGAAGACAATATCATAGAAGTAACTAACCTTGAATATTTTTTCGGCGAAATAAAAGCCGTCGATAACATCAGTTTTACGGTAAGAAAAGGGGAGATATTTTCTTTTCTCGGACCAAACGGAGCTGGGAAGAGTACTGTAATTAATATTCTTACCACTCTCCTGCCTATGCAGAAAGGCAGAGTAACTATTGCAGGCCATGATTTGAGAATCGAGCCTGAAAAAGTAAGGGAATCAATAGGGATTGTCTTTCAGGAGTTGACTCTTGACAGGGATATGACTGTTCGGGAGATTCTGGAATACCACGGAAGGCTCTATTCCATGCCAAAAGCTCAAAGGCAGGCGCGTGTTGACGAATTGCTCAGTCTGGTCGAGCTTGAAGCAAAGAGGGATGTCCTGACAAGATACCTGAGCGGCGGAATGAAGCGCAGGCTTGAGATTGCGAGGGGCCTCATGACCCGCCCGAGAGTGCTTTTCATGGACGAGCCTACAATCGGGCTTGACCCTCAGACAAGAATCAGAATATGGGATTATGTAAAAGACATCAACCGGCAGGGCACAACCATTTTTCTGACAACCCATTACATGGACGAAGCCGACCAGCTCAGTAACAGGATAAGCATCATAGATCATGGGGAAATCATTGTCACAGGCAAGCCCTGGGAGTTAAAAAACGCGCTTGGTGAAGATCTTATATATTTCGAAACAAGTGATAACAGGGAAGCGTCCAGTCTGTTAATGAAACTTGATACTGTAAAAGGAATTCGAGACAAAGCAAAAGGAATAATTGCTATGGTCAATATGGACGGCACCTACCTGCTGCCTGAGATCATGGATAAACTTCGGAACGGGGGTATTAAGATCAGGGCCGTAAACCTCAAAAAGCCATCAATGGATGACGTTTTTGTTCATTATACCGGAAGGGAGATCAGGGATACGGGGACCGAAAAAACGATTGTGTCAAAACCAGGGAGGCGTTAAGAGATGCATAAAGGCTTTCTTACCATATACTGGCGTGACATGCTACGGTTTGTCCGGTTCCGAACTCTCCTGTTTACTTCCCTTGTACAGCCTGCACTCTGGCTAGCTTTTTTCGGAGTAGCAATGTCAAACAACTTTGAAAGGCTTACTGCAACCATGCCGGTTATTCCCGGGGTGAGGGTTGTGGGATACCTGACTTTCATAGGCGCAGGCGTTATTGCCATGACCACGCTTTTTACAAGCCTTTTTGGGGGGACAGTGCTGCTTTTTGACAAAAACTGGGGGCTTATGCGGGAGACCCTTTCAAGTCCTCTTCCAAGAATCCATATAATCATAGGGATAGGACTTTCAGCCATGACAAAATCCTTTATCCAGGCTACTGTGATCATGGTTTTTGGGCTTTTACTGGGAGTCCAGTTTTTTGAAGGCTACACAGTAACGCAGATTCTGGTTTCACTCATCGGGATCATGCTTTTTGTAGGGACATTTTCTCTCGGGTTTCTTTTCCTTTCGGCTGCAATAGCAATAACAATGGAAAGCCCGGAAGGGATGCAGGCTGTAATAACCCTGCTTACTATGCCTTTCTTTTTCACGAGCAATGCACTTTACCCTGCAAATTCATTTCCTCCTGTGCTCCGGGCTCTGTCCACAGTCAATCCTCTCACACACCTTGTCAGCGGAATAAGATATTTTGCAATAGGGAGTGAATTTTCGTCAATTGGACTCCGCTATACTTACACTCAGGGAGAGGTTATTGTCTCCTTCCTGGCTCTCCTGGCTTTTGCGGGAATAATGTTTCTTATTGCAAGGTGGAGGTTTACCAGGGTTACAGTTACGTAATTTCAATACTGCTCATTTTTAAAGCTGTAAAGATAAAAGTAAAAAGGAAAAGTGGAAGGGTAAAGTGGGAGAGTAAAGTGGGGGGATAAACACTGTGGTCTGTACACACAGAACTATGATAAAAATTAAAAACATAGAGCAGGGCTCAAAGGGTTGTGAGGAATGCCTGAAAAGCAGAGATAGCTGGGTACACCTGAGGGTTTGCCTGACCTGTGGACATGTGGGCTGCTGTGACCAGTCAAAAAATAAACACGCAACAAAGCACTTTGAAGAAACCGGGCATCCTGTGATCCAGTCTTTCGAGCTAGGTGAGAACTGGAAGTACTGTTATATTGATCACCAGTATCTTGAGTAAAAGTATAACGCGAATGTCAGATTTTCGAATAATGCTTCGCGTTGTCAGGGTGAAAAATTTTCGATACTGTAATAACAGGAAAACATTTTGAAATACGATAATTACTATCTTTTTTGAATCCGCGCTCTCTACCGCTAATCCTTTTTAGATCCAGCCTGGAAGTAATTAGCATTTTTTGCGGGAATTTTCCCTGATTCTTTTCCATCTAGAGCTTTTATCCAATTTTCCCCGTCCCATTTTTTCCAGTGCATCATTATCATTGCACGGTTTAACAAAAGTTCTTCCCCTGAGTCTATGAAACCGTTTCCATTCTTGAGTCCATGTTCGAAAGTATATCTCAGGCGTCCAGAGTACCATTCCAAAAATCGTGAGAATGCTTCGGATTTCGATATCCTCAGATTATGCATAAAGAATGTGATACAGATTTCTTGAAGTTGATCTTGTCTCGGTAGCCAGATATAATTAATAGAATTATTTTCAGGGTCGAGTAAAACCTCAATTTTTTCAAAAGCTGAATTATAAACAAAATCACCGGATTGAAATACCCACTTCTGCTGAATTTCCTTCGCTAGTGAGCACATTCTGATATACTTCTCTGATGTGTCCATTTCAACCAACCTCAAAAGGAAATATCGAGTAATGGTTAAAAGGTTCACCTGAGCTATGTGAAAGTATTAACCTTAAATGGTAATATAACAGACCTTAAATGGTAATATAACAGACCTTAAATGGTTAATATAATAGCCCTTACAAGGTAATCACTATTTTTTGCAGTTGTTTCGTGTTTTGAATGTATGATGGCACCAGTTACCTCTAGTGTTTAAACAAATTGATGTCAATCGAATTTCCCATAGCAACATAACCAGCAGCGTTTGGATGGCACCCGTCTCCAGAATCGTACTCTTGTCTCAGATTATCATGGCCATCACCCAGCACAGAGTTAAAATCTATCACTTTATAGCCTTGTACATTTGAATATGATAGAATCCACTTGTTCAGGTTGTTTGTTTTTATTTTCAAATTCCGTGGAACATAAGTCATTGGTGTGATTGAGCAAAGTACTGGTGTAATTCCATTTTGTATGGAATTCTTGCACATTACAGCTAGATCATCTTCAATAACCTGTTCAGGCTGTCCAAGGAGAAGGTCATTGATACCGCCCATTATTATAACAAAATCCGGATGGCGTGATATCACATCTCTATCAAACCTGGCTAGCATCTCGTAAGTCTGATCTCCGCACTCACCAGCGTTGTTTATTACTGCCCCAGACAATCGTGATTGCAATATTGAAGGATATGAAGTTCCATTTCCACAAAAACCGTATGTGATGGAATCACCCATACACACTACAGATATTTTATTGTTATTTAGTGTATTATTTTTTAGTGTATTATTTTTTAGTGTATTATTTTTTAGTGTATTATTTCCGATGTCTGCATGACCAGAAAGGGATATAGATGACACAAACATGAGTTGTTATATATTCAGTGTATTCATAAATTTTCTTCTCAGATTCGACTCTTCAAATATGGATTAACTTCAAAGTTTCTTCCATCTTTTCAGGGCTGATGGAGGGATCTTCACATAATCTCAGACGCCTTGGAGCGTCAAGAATGGTACAACCCAAAACGAAATATTATTCGTCTGCCGGAATTCGCACCAGAATTCTGAATAAAAGGCTGACAACCGAAGAAATTGAGAATATCAAAAAGCTCATTCTCGTGAGAAGAACTTCTTTTCAGAAACTTAATTTCCAAAAATATATCCCTTTTTTCTCCGTTCTATCTTTTATTTAATAAAAAACAATTATATAAATATAAACCGATAAAAGGAGTAGCAATGAGTTTAGCAGGTCAAACAGCTCTTGTAACTGGGGGGAGCAAAGGGATAGGAAGAGCTATCTGCCTTGCTCTGGCAAAAGAGGGAGCAAACGTCGTTATTGCAGCAAGGAATGAGAGTGAAATCAAAGAGATCGTAAATAAATTAAAAGCAATGGGCAGTAAAGCCATGGCTGTCCAGGCTGACGTGCAGAATGAAGAGGACGTAAGACGCCTGATTTCAATGACAATTGACAAATGCGGCAGGCTTGATATCCTTATCAACAACGCGGGAGTGGCTTACAAAAAGAAACTGGAAGATACCACCCTGGAAGAGTACGAACAAATGATGGATACCAACTTAAAAGGAGTTTTTCTCTGCACAAAGTATGCGATTCCATACGTCAGAGAAAGCAATAATGGAAAAATAATCAATATATCCTCGGTAGGAGGATTACACGGGCTTCCGAATTTTTCCGTATACTCTGCCTCTAAATTTGGAGTGAACGGAATAACAGAATCTATTGCGTCCGAGTTAGAAGGAGAAATAAAAGTCTATGCTATCTGCCCTGGCGCTGTGGATACGGGTATGTACAGGTCACTATTTTCGGACAGGCCTTCGCTCAAGCCAGAGCACATCGCAGAAAAAGTGCTGGAACTTGCCTCGCCTGATTCAAAAGTTACATCAGGGAAGATAATCGAGATACAGGCGCTTCCAGTCCCTCAGCTTTAATTATAAATACCAAGGAGCAGACCTCCGATAACTATAGGACAGTCATGGGACATTTATGGGACAGTCATGGGACATTTATGGGACAGTCATGGGACATTTATGGGACAGTTATGGAACAGTTCTGGCAGACTTATAACAGATAGCTCTGGCAGCTTTATAGTATCTAAATCATCTTTTTGCCAGGTCTTCTGCATTCTTTTGCCGGAATTTCCTTTTCTTTTTAAGAGATAGCTCTTGATTGCAGTTTAGAAATAGTGCTTCCAAAATTATATCCTTATCCTGCTTGACAATTAATAAAATGACTGTAGAGTGACTGCTGACTGTAGAGTGACTGCTATGAGATTGAAAGGCCAGACAGCCATTGTAACCGGTGGGGGAAAAGGAATTGGCAGGGCCATCTGCCTGTCACTGGCAAGAGAAGGAGCCAACATTGTAATTGTTGCAAGAACCGAAAGAGAAATTAGAGAAACTGCCAGGCTGGTGGAGAGGGAAGGAAGAAGGGCCCTTGCAGTAAAGACCGACATTCGAAAAGAAGATGAAGTCATAAACATGATTTCAGAGGCAGTAAATGCTTTTGGAAAAATTGATATCCTCGTGAACAATGCAGGAGTGGCATACAGGAAATACCTTGTAGAGACTTCAACTGAAGAATATAATGAGATTATGGATACAAACGTGAAAGGTATGTTTTTCTGCACAAAATACGCTCTTCCTCATCTACTTAAAAGGGGAGAAGGCAGGATTGTAAATATATCTTCGGGAGCGGGAAAGCATGGCATACCGAAGCTTTCGATATATTGCGCTTCAAAATTTGCAGTAATTGGTTTTACAGAGTCTCTTGCTTACGAAGTCGGAGGTGGACTTCAGGTTTATGCAGTCTGTCCTGCAGGTGTGGATACCGACATGTACCGCTCGCTTTTTTCAGATGAGCCTGTTCTCAAGCCTGAAGATGTTGCAAACAAAGTTTTGGAACTTTGTTTACCAGAAACCGTTCTTCCTTCAGGCTCTTCAGTAGAAATTTACAGGCGGCCTATGAGGATATTTTGATTTTAATATTTGTACGGAAAAAAGGCATAATTTTTGAATATAAGGTGGAAACATGTTCAAAAACCGTAAAGACGCAGGAGAGAAGCTTGCAAAAGCTCTTGAAAAATACAGGATTGAAAATCCTATTATTCTTGCTATTCCACGTGGGGGAGTGGAAGTTGGACTGCAGGTTGCAGCGAAGCTGAATACCGATTTTTCTCTAATTATTTCAAGGAAACTACCTTTCCCGGACAATCCTGAAGCCGGATTCGGGGCAATAGCCGAGAACGGGAGCACGTTTATTTTAGAAAATGCACACAACTGGCTTTCAGGAGAAACCATTGAACGGATAAAACAGGAGCAAATTGCTGAGATTGAAAGGCGCATAAAAGCTCTCAGAGGAGGAAATTCACTGTCCGAGCTTGAGGGAAGAACTGTAATTCTAATTGATGACGGCATTGCAATGGGTTCTACAATGCGGGCAGCCATTGAACTTTGCAAAAACAGGAAGGCCAGAAAAATAGTGGTTGCAGTGCCTGTAGCAGGAATAGAGATCACAGAAGAGCTTCGGAAAATAGTAGATGAGCTCGTGGTGCTTGAGATTCCTGCATATTTCAGAGCTGTTGCTCAGGTTTACGAGAGATGGTACGATGTTTCGGATGAAGAGGTGCTGGACCTGCTCAGAGAGAATATCAGGAAAAAAGAACTGAAATATCAGGAATTTCATGAGCTTGAAACCTGAAAAATATCTTCCTCTACTGTTCTATATCAAATGATCCCGGCTGTTAAATGATCTGGACTGTTGGATTATCTGGACTGTTAAATGATCTGGACTGTTAAATGATCTAGACTATTGCACAATTTCTGTCAATTAATTCATATTAAATAGTCTATTTGAATAACTATAGAAATACTATACAATTAGTACTCTTAAAAACCAAATTCTGTTACATTAATACTCTGTTACATTAATACTCTGCTACAGTACTCTATTACAATTAGTAATTATGCAATAACTTCTCTACTTTTCCAGAATGAAGTTAGGAGCAGATTTAGAATCCTTCCACAAAATATATCCAAAGACTTCTTTTTTAAAATTAAACATTTTTATTGAAGTTCTGGAACAGATTTAGAATCCTTCCACAAAATATTTTCAGAGACTTCTTTTTCAAAATTAAACATTTTTATTGAAGTTCTGGAAAGGCATATCCGAATAAAAACTTTACGTTATTTTGAATAACGGAAAAGCTTTGTTCTCTTAGAGTTTGTCCATGTTATCTTCAGATAGGAGATTTAAAGCTGCTAACCCTGAGGTAAAGAGAATATGAATATATCAAAAATAGTTGTATATAGATCTATAGATTATATAGAGCGCTCGAAAATATATGGAAACTATAAAATATAATGAAATGGTCTGAAATAGCATACAAGCTCAGAATTAAAGAAGTGTTCAGGAATTAATGAAAATAATAAATCTTTGGATAAATGAAACAGATAAACTTATTATAATAACTAAAAATCGGAGTTTATGGTTATTATTAGTTAAGGGTTATAATTATAATTACTAAAAGATTTGAGGTTTAATATTTCTGGAGCAGAAAAAAATGGATGTACTTATCATAGCGCTTATTTTAGCGGGCCTTTATATGGCCTGGAATATAGGGGCAAATGACCTCGCAAATGCTATGGGGACTTCAGTTGGAACAGGATCCTTATCAATCAAGCAAGTGATTGTTATTGCTGCTGTTTTTGAACTTTTAGGCGCCGTATTGTTTGGTGGACGAGTAACTTCTACAATTGCCAATGGGATTGTCCCCATCAGCATCATTGGCAAAGTCCACCCAGGTATTGTGGCGGTCGGGATGCTGGCTGCGATTCTTGCGGCAAGTTTCTGGGTAACTCTCACCACTTTTTATAACCTTCCCGTTTCAACCAGCCATTCCATAGTTGGTTCAGTGCTTGGCTTCGGGCTGATTGCGGCTTACAATGGAACGATCTCTTTTTCTGAAATCCACTGGGGAGAGCTTCTGAAAATTGTCGCCAGCTGGTTTATATCTCCAGTTCTTGGAGCGGTTTTTGCTTATCTGACCTTTTCCCTAATAAGAAAAATCTACCTTCATAGAGCTATAGACCTGCCTTTTGTTGAGAAAAAATTCATATCCTTACAACTCATTACTGGTTGTTATATTGCATTTGCACACGGGTCAAATGACGTAGCAAATGCGATTGGTCCTCTCTGTGCAGCACTTAATGTTATGGGAGTTTCAGGGACAGAATCCGGAATTCCTTTCTGGGTGCTTTTACTGGGAGGTCTTGGAATGGTAATAGGAATGGCCACCTGGGGCTATAAAGTAGTTCTAACAATTGGCTCAAAGATTACGCAACTTACTCCTACACGTGGTTTTTCTGCCCAGTTCGCAACAGCGACAGTGGTTTTGCTTCACAGTTACAGTTCCCTTCCGATTTCGACTACGCACACTCTTGTCGGCTCGGTTATAGGGGTTGGACTTGCAGGCGGGATTGCAGCCGTTGACCTGCGCGTAATCTGGAAAATTGTTTCTTCCTGGGTAGCAACAGTTCCTATAGCCGCCCTAACATCGGCATTGATCTTTGTAGGATTAAAGGTGATCTTTTTATGAAAGACTACATCCGTTCTGTCCTTGACGTGGTTGCTGAATCTCCCTTTGTGCCTCTGGAAACACACGCAAAAAAGGGAGTGCTGGCAGTTGAAAAGCTGGCTGAAGCAATGGAAGCCTACTGTGCAGGAAACCAGTCCATTCTGGAGGAGAGAACAGATGAGATTGACAAACTGGAACATGAGGCTGATAAACTCAAACAAAAGATAAGAGCAAGCATTCCCTCATCAGTAAGATTGCCCGTGAATAAAAAAGACCTCCTTTCCTTTCTTAAGCAGCAGGACTCTATTGCAGATTATGCTCAGGCGGCTGCCTACTGGATGACCCTTCGGTCCTGTAAGGATGTCCCTGAGGAAATCAAAAAAGGCTTTATGGAACTGATGAACACCTCCCTGAAGACTGCAAGGCTTTACGATGAACTTGCTGGCGCACTTTACAAGCTTCTCGCAACTTCCTTCAGCAAGGAAGAAATCAAAGAAACTATGACCATCATCCCTGAAGTCGAAAGACTGGAACATGATGTGGATGTGCTTGAAACCGCACTCCTGAAAAATATCTTCGAATACGAGGATGTTCTCGGAGGCGCAGGCGTCTGCCACCTTATGGGACTTGTCGAAAGAATAGGAGGCATCGCTGATAAATCCGCAAGCGCTGCTGACCGTCTGAGGACAATGATTCTCAGAAGATAACTTTTTAGTTATCATCTTTTTACAACACATTTTCCTTTTCGACTATAACATTTACAGTATCCTCTTCAAATTGAGTGGAAATCCCTCAATTTCCATTCAATGAACTTTTTTCTCTGATGAGTTGATCCAGAGGGGCCAGAGATGGTATCTCGAATTTGTTGGCAAATCTGTCACATAGAATCTGTCACATATGTACTGATATGTATTTACACCCAGTCTCTTTGCTGTCTGAAAAATCGTCATAAATGTGTCATTTGCCTTTGTTCCTTTCTCTGTTATGGTTTGAAAGCTCACATCTCTTTTTCTGACCTTTGCTCTCGCAGCCAGTTCCGCCACATTGTTATGCAGTAGAACCTCTGGCAGAACCAGTACCTTTAACAAATGTTCCCTGCTTTCCTTCTCCTTAGCGATTCTTTCATCCCGCTGTTCATATCCTGTTTATTTTTTACAAGTCTTTCCTCCCCAACCTGTTTATACTATGAAGTTTTTTCCTATCTATACATTATACTTAGTTTTCATCATGAAACTTTATGGAGATTTATAATGAGAAGCGATATCATCAAAGAGGGACCTGAACGTGCTCCCAACCGTTCACTTCTGAAAGCGACAGGAGTCACAGATTCCGAGATGAGGAAACCATTCATCGCAGTCGTTAATTCCTGGAACGATATAATTCCTGGCCATATCCATCTGAATAAACTTGCTGAGGCTGTAAAAGCCGGAATCAGGAACGCCGGGGGAGTTCCTTTTGAATTCCATACTATAGGAGTATGCGATGGAATCGCAATGGGACATGAGGGTATGAAATATTCCCTTCCCAGCAGAGAAGTTATTGAGGACACGATAGAGCTTATGGTTAAAGCCCATCAGTTTGATGGGATTGTCCTTATTCCCACATGTGACAAGATTGTGCCGGGTCACCTCATGGCAGCAGGCAGACTTGATATCCCTGCAATTGTCGTAACCGGAGGGCCTATGCTTCCGGGTTATGTTGATGACAAATATACAGACCTGATCTCAGTTTTCGAAGGAGTGGGCGCTTACAGTGCAGGCAAACTCTCAGAACCTGATCTTAAAAGGCTTGAAAATCTTTCCTGCGGAGGAGCCGGGTCCTGTGCAGGGATGTTTACCGCAAACACCATGGCCTGTGTGACCGAAGCGCTTGGCCTGAGCCTTCCTGGCTGTGCAACTGCTCACGCAGTGGATGCAAAAAAGGTCCGGATTGCCAAGGAATCAGGTGAGCGTATCGTCGAAATGGTTAAAGAAAACCTGACTCCCAGAAAACTTGTCACTTTGAAGTCTTTTGAAAATGCAATTATGGTAGACATGGCAGTCGGGGGGAGCACAAATACTACTCTGCACCTTCCTGCCCTTGCCCATGAATTCGGGCTGAATCTTCCTCTTGAAAAATTTGACGAGTTGAGCAAGACAACACCCCACCTGATCTCGCTTCGCCCTGGCGGTCCTAATTTCATGCTACACTTTGACAGAGCAGGTGGAGTTCAGGCAGTCATGCAGAGGCTTTCCTCCAAACTTCACCTGGATCAGCTTACAGCAAATGGCAAAACTATCGGGGAAAACCTGAACGAGTTTGAGATTATTAACCCGAAACTCAATAAAGATATAATTGCAACTCTCGACAAGCCTATTCATGCCGAAGGGGGAATTGCAGTCCTTAAAGGCAACCTTGCCCCTGACGGTTCGGTCGTAAAACAGGCAGCCGTTGACCCTAAAATGCGCGTTTATACAGGCCCTGCCAAAGTTTATGACTGTGAAGAAGATGCTATGGAAAGTATCCTTGCAGGCAATGTAAAACCTGGAGATATTGTAGTTATCCGCTACGAAGGCCCAAAAGGCGGCCCTGGAATGAGGGAAATGCTTGCAGCTACAGCCGCAATCGGAGGCATGGGCCTGCTGGAGTCTGTGGCTCTGATAACTGACGGGCGCTTTTCCGGAGGCACACGCGGACCATGTATAGGGCACGTCTCTCCTGAAGCCAGCGAAGGAGGGCCAATTGCTCTGGTAAAAGACGGGGATATGATAGAGATTAATATTCCTGAAAGAGTTCTGAACCTTAAAGTCCCAGAAGAAGAGCTTCAGAAAAGAAAAGCGGCATTCGTACCTCCAAAAAAGGAAGTTACAGGCTACCTTGCAAGGTATCAGCGTTCCGTTCACTCTGCAAATACAGGTGGAATAGTGGACTGAGCTTTCCAAGGTTATTTAAAAACATTATATCGGAAGGGTTCATCCTTCCTCTTTTTTAACCCTCTTCAGCAAATGAAGAATATTTGTTCTTACAAGTAAATAAACCGCCCTGGCTCCGTTCGGCATCTTCACCATAATAGCCGCTTTAACCGCAACCGTTACGTTGGTTTATCACAAACCGTTGCGCCTGTTGATCACAAACCGTTGCGCCGGTTTATCACGCCGATAGGGTTTGGGGATAAGGTTACCAGACTCAAACGGTTCTTGGGGTTTTCGCTCAAGCCTTTTTTGAAAAGGGTTGCGGGCAAGCAGTTTTTTGAAAAGGGTTGCGGGCAAGCAGTTTTTTCAAAAGGGTTGTGGGCAAGCAGTTTTTAGGAAAGGCTGATTTATTCATGTGGTATTTGTGTAATCTGGATGGAATTCTTGAGCAACTCATCAAAAAGCTCACTTCCAAACTGGAGGGCTGAAGGCTCGTAACTTATCAGGCTTTCCCTATCGAAATGCTTCTGACTTTTCGGGAAAAGGGAAATCATGACAAATCTGTCGGTTGCGGTTAGATTTGCGATCCGGAGTTCTCCAGAGTACAGGAAAAACTTCACGCTCTCGAATGTCAGTATATTCTGGAGGTCTTCGAAGTAATCCTTAGAATAGTGCTCAAAAACAGGGCCGGACATGAGAAAGGAAAGCTTGACTCCATCTCTGGCAAGTTCCTTACACATCGAAATAAGCGAGGGGTCAAAATAGGCTATACATTCAAGAATACTACTCGATTTAGAGAGGTTTTCAACGATTTTTGGATCAAGTTCAAACATCCTGTCCAGATCTGGCTGAATCAGGTCACACCTTCCGAGTTCTCCAAGCCGCCTTCGGAAAGAAGAGGGAATTCCCTGAAAATCTCGTTCAGCCCAGTAATCAAAATTGTCCTCGAAGACATCAATTATGCTGACAAGAGGCTGCATCTTTTCAACAAGGACTTTTCCTATAAGTGAAAGGCTGTAGATTTTGTCTTCCTGAACGACCAGGGATTTTTCTTTTAATTTTTTTATTTGAGGCAAAATGGCAGTGGACGTTACCTCAAGGGCTTCCTTGATCTCATCTATGTTTTTCGGACCGCCTTTTAGAAAGAGCAATAACTGCTTTCGCTTGTCGGAAAGAAAAATCAACTCTAGAAGTTCGAATTGCAACCCTTTTCAGTCTCCTATTGAATTATATATAGCTAAATAGATTAAAGCTGTCAAAGATATATAAGTTACTACTGTTTTCAACTTTTTAAGTGGATGACTTTATTAAAATTATATATTTGTTGGGCGGATTGGTCAAATAGACCTAACTTAAAAAGGTTAGTAGATGAAATTGGGATTGAGATAAGAATGGCTCATTATCCAGCACATACCTTGAAATACAGCCCAATAGAGCGCAGGTTATTCTGTCATGTCACAAATGCCTGTAAAGGGTATCGTTTTCAGCATTATTGATGTGGTCAAAAGCCTTGTTGATAAGACTTCTATATCAACAGGACTTAAAAGTGTTATCGACTATCAAGGACAAAATGTATGAAACGGGAAGAAAATTAAGTGGGACCTTCAAGGAAAACATGAAAATTGTATTTGATGATTATTTGGGGAAGTGGAATTATAAAGCAATTCCCAATGTAAAAACATGAAGTATTGGCATGAAAGTATCTCTAATTTCGCACTCTTGGCCCTCGTTCAAAATTTCTGATTATATTGGACACCAACATCACATTTTTGTCCTGTTAAATTTGGGTCAGTGTCCGGAATATGAACTTGAGAATTCTATGCCTTCATTTAATGTCAGGTTCCTCTTTCTTTACAATAATGAAGATTTCACTAATTATTTCATTCGAATACCCCGCTAGCTTGGAGGCTGTCCGACAATTATTGATAGTAATAATAAAGTGCTAAAGAGAAAGCAAATAAGACCTTTAAATCAAAAAAGAAGGAACTCTTTTATTACCGAAGGTAATTGTCGGACAGCCTGCTTGCAGCGGGGTGCGCCAGCGCAACTTTGATTTTAACTGCGGTCTATAATAGCGTTATTATCAGATACTTGAAAAACTAGTAAGAGTTGAGTTTACCCTCAAGTTTTTCCATTAAAGAACGTGCCACTTCTTATAGAATAGTACACATTGTTTTATCGTAAGAGTTCAGCAGGTTACAAGGCTTTCGGATAGGCTAAGTTGGAACTAAGTTGGGACCTTTTTCTGATTCAACATAGTTAGAATTTGGAATTGAGTCGTAAGTGTTCTATGTTTGTCAACCTTTTCACAATACTTGATTGGCAATTAGGACTTACGCAGTTGAACTGAAAAATCAACAGCATCAGATCATCAACTATCTATGATGCGACTTAAATCCACAGTCTTTACTATACTTGATTTTGCTCCTCATGTGCGTAAGTCCTTAAATATCCTTAAATAGGCTCTTCGCTGTTTCGAGTTGGTAACTTATATTCATCTCCGAAATGTCGAAGTAGCATATCTAAAATTTATAAACATTTATTGTTGAAAATCACATTCAGGCTTGACGTTTCTCTTCTTGGCCTAGTACCACGAAAATTTATTTATGGAGCATAAAACTTGGATAGTTATTCATGACAAATCGGCAAGAGCAAGCTTCTTTGAGTAAAGGAATTCAAAGCTTATTCAGGCGATCCATAATTACGTTTTCTCGGCACTAGCTACTTTTTTACCAAGTAATTATTATTAATCCATCCAAAACAGCGAAGAGCCGGAAAACATAACGTTATCTTTTTAGGCGCATATAAACTTACTTCCAAAATATAATGATGAATATAAAACTAAAAATCACTAGATTTTGTAATTGGTTACATTCCTGTGATTATACATATGGATTGAAGGCTTTACACATTGAATTTTAATTTTTATTGGAGACTAAATTCTTATTACAAATTCAGATTTTCGATCAAGAAATTAAAAAATCACTAGATTTTGGAACAGAGTCCGCATATATGTTTTTCTATAAATTGGTGAGATCAATGATTGCGATTTAGAAATTTTACCTTGCGGCTAAACGTGCTTAAGTTTAAATGCATGTATCAATACCAGGCCACATTTATGTGCTTAAAAGTGTGGAACTAAGGATATAAATTAAAATTTTGGTATCCTCTGCAAATTGTATGGGTAAAAGTAAATTTCATGTATTTGCTGAAAATTTAATAATGTATCCAAATCTGAAAAACAACTTCAAGTGATGTATTTAACTTTATAACTGTGTGACAAAATTATTGCATATTTTTTGAGTTGGAAAATTCTCCATTGAATTTGAAGAGGATACAAATTTTGAGATTATTAATAATTATCTTCAGTTTTTACTAACTTATAATTTATATAAGGAAAAGTACGAAAATGATTTAACATCTTTTAACTTTATTTTAAGATTGTAACACTAAAATTATATGATATGTATAAGATAATTAGAGAGTAAGAGAATTAATAAAGCTTTAGAAATCAAAAGGATGAAGATTACATGAAGATAGAAGGGGAATTTGATGAAAAGGAGAGTTTCAATTTTATAAAGAATAAATTTTCTAAGATTGAAAAGATGGTTAGCGATTTTAAAAAGATAAATTTCAATGATGCGGATTCAATCGAGAAACTTGAAAAATACATTCAAAAAATTCCAGAGCTTTCAGATTTAAATCTTTACTTTGAAGATCTAAAAAAAGAATTACAGACACATGTCGTAGAAGCAAAAAGAGTTAGATCAAATAATTTCAGAAAAGCATTCAATGATTACATAAATTGGATTCAGGAAGAGAAAAGACCGTATAGAATCATGGACAAGGATATACTGCGTGTCGGGGTACTTGAGGTTCAGACAAATCCAAAAGATTATTCTGTTAGTTTTTTTTTCAATAAACAAATTCTAATGTCAGGAAAAAAGATTCGTAGTGAAGATGGAATAATAAAGTATGAACAAGAATGCCTGGAAATGCTGAAAAAAGCTGAAATTCCTGAGAAAGATATTGAGAATATCTTTTACAACGCTTACGGGAGTGCTCTGAGAGCTAAAAAAAAGAAAAGCACTTATAACCATAACTTTGTTCCAATCATTCAATTCTACAAAAATATTCAGATAGAGTTGTTCAAAAACCAGCTCGAGAATAAAAAGCCTGGAAGTAATATAAGTATTGAATTTCCTGTCTGGGCACTTCTTTATAATTTAGATATTTACCGGAAAATGAAGAACATATCAGATGAGAAAAGAATATTTTTTGAAACCGGGAACCAGGCAGAAACACAAAAGAATGGAGTCGTATTAAACGGTCTTGATCCTCACTCTAATTATAAAATGTTCTGTTACATTCGGGGAAGTGGGGATTCCTAATGATTAAAAATTTGATACCCGAAAAAGATACTCTTATCGAGTTACTTGAAGTCCTTGCTGAGAATGGAACTCCAAAGCAGGGGATAGCTCAGATTATAGACGTTGGCTCGAACGATTTTCTTAATTTTATTGAAACGGAGCTACTTGATGATTTCATACTCAAAGGTGGGTCCACCTGTCGTTTTTTTGAAGGGACATATGGATCAGGGAAGACTCACCTACTTCAGTTAATTGAAAATTTAGCCCTTGAAAAGGGCTATGTTGTATGCCGGATTGATTTGGCAAATGATCTAAGTTTTGAACATTGGGATCAGATTACAAAACACATATTTGAAAACTGCAGCATGCAAATTAATAATGAAATTATTCGTAAACTTCCAAATATACTATTTGAGATTGAGAATTTAGGCAGTATAAAAGGAGAGATACTGGAAAGATCTCAACTTCCACATCCGGGATTCCAAAATGCGATCCTATACGCGATTAAAAGTTCAGTTCTGGACACTGAGGCACGAGATAATTTATATCGATTTCTTCTGGGAGAAAAAATTACATCAAGCGCCATGAAAGCCTCTGGGCTGAAAAATGTAAAAAATTCATTATCTGTAAGTAATGCTGAACTTATACTTAACACGGTATTAAATGGGTCTCAACTTATCGGATTAAAAGGCTGGGTCCTGCTTTTTGATGAGACAGATAAATCCTGGATGCTTCATACAAGAAGTGCAATTCCAAGAAGAATAAAAACGGCATCCAATATAATTAGGCGATTTATTGACTCCTGCGCCCTTGGGAAAAACCGGGGAGTACTTGCAGTTTTTGCAGTACTTCCAAATTTTATTGCGGACTGCAAGCAGTGTTATCCTGCTCTAGGAGAAAGATTGGGTCTCGAAATGGCTGAAGAAACCGGCTCTGCATGGAGGTGGCCAGTCTTACCAATTTCTGCAGTTAATTCTCTATACTCCTCTGGTAAAACTGAAGGAGAAGCCAGAGAGAATTTCCTCAAGAAAATTACTGAAAACTTCATATCAATTGTAGATTATTGCGAAGGAGATTCCATTAGACTTGAACAGGAGTTGCTAAAAATAGGGATCGAACAACTTGAAGAACATGCTGGAAAAGACTACAAGAGAGCTATTATCAAAGCCTTTGCTCAGCATTCAATTGAAATGATAGGAGTTTGAGGCAAAGATGGAAATATTACATTTGATTGATACTATGGCTGAAAACGGTCATGCTCCAGATGAAGGTTGCGGACTCTTTGGGATTGGAAACGATGATGCAATCCGAAGGATACGTGAAACTTATTTGATAAGAAGATTTTTAAGAGGAGGTTCTGCAGAAAAGTTCGTAGTTGGGCCTTATGGTTCGGGAAAGACTCATTTTATAAACCAATTGTTAGAGGCTGCACGTGGAGAAAGTTGCGTTACTGCAAAAGTGAATCTCACCAAAAGTGTAGATGTCACAAGCAATTATATGATTTATAGGGAGTTTATTCGAAATCTGAGAACTCCAGAATCAACTCCAGAATCTGAAGGTGAAATGAAAAGTTTACTCATTGCATGTATGGAAAAAGTAAAAAATGACATACTTAGGAATGGTCAAACTGAAAAAGATGCTAATGAATACCTTCGCTTCTGGATATCAGGACTGGAAAATTATCATTTTGAACTTGAGATTTTTGGAAGAGTCGTAAAACAGGCTTTTGATGCATACCAGAAAAGAAATGATGAAAAATTCGAATTTGCATATCGCTGGCTCTCAGGAGAATTTGACAATAAGGAAATAAACAAAATGCTCAATGTTTCTAGAATTAGTAAAAGTGAGCAAAATATCATCTCAAAAAGATCGGGGCTTTCACTTTATCAACTCATCAAAAGAGCTGGGTTTACGGGCACTGTAGTCGCATTTGATGAAGCGGAACAGGGTTTTTCAATCAGCTCCCAAAAAAAGAGCCAGCTTCTTTCACTTCTTCAATCTGACATCAATTCTATAAATGAACTTCATAATGGTTCTGCTTTGGTACTTTATGCAATTACTCCAGATATTTCCGAGGAGATGATGGAGTTTGCAGCTTTACAACAGCGAGTTCAGGACCCATTCCGTGGAACGAGTTTCTGGGATGGAAATACGCGTGCTCCTTTAATTTATCTCACGAGAAGAGATGGAATTACAAGAAGCGAAGTTGCAGATGAACTCACTGAAATCGGAAGAAAATTAGTTGAACTTTTGTACTCAAAAGTAGGCAGTGAAATAACAGTCCCGAGAGAAGAAGTTATAGAGAAGATTAAGAGTTTTGCTATTGCGATCAGTAACGAAGACCTTAGTCCTAGTAATAGGAGAAAAATGGTAAAGGGAACGTGCATTATGCTTATACGTCTTTATGAAGATGGAGAGCTTGTTGAGCCTGCTCTTGGAGATGATGAGGACTTTGAAGAAGATGAGGCATAAAAATGGATTGGAAGCCACAAAAAGGAGATTCGGTCAAAACAAAGTTCGGAATCGGCATTATTGTGAAAGTTTATCTGGATAAATTTCTCGTCTGCCTTATAGAGAAAAACCTTGAAGGATATATGGGAATAGATGAAATTTCTCCTTTAAATGTAACAAAAACTCCTGCAATAAAAAATCCAGCAAACCACAAGTTAAGTTTAAATGATAGATTAGCAGCGAGACCTAAGATTCCAACCTTTTTTACAACAAAAATCCAAAAAAGTGATGAAATCAAAGAAAATATCCACCAATCCAAAGTTTGCATAGATGCCCTAAGATTCGGTCTTGTTCCTGATAATTACCTAGAAGATCTGACAATTAAATATGAAGAAACTAAAAAATGGGTAAGATCCTCCTTTCCCAAATCTACAAAAGAAAATAACCAGATAATAAAAAGACCTGTTACGAATCAAATTGTGGGTCAGTTTGGAGATGGAAAAAGCCATTTGATGTCAACTATCAGGCATATTGCAATGGAAGAAGGATATCTTATTGCGCGAACAGAGGTAGATGGCAACAAAGTTAGCTTTTCCAATCCAAACACGCTCCTGTATAGTTTATGGAGAAACTTAGAAGGTAAAGAACTTTCAAAATCCACACCTCTTCTAGACCTTTTTTGCAAGGCGATTCACAATGGGTACGAGATACCAAAGATTTCCTGTCTTAGTACTGATCGAATAAGAAAATTATATTATTTAATTAAGAAAATGGATGCGCAGGGAGACCTTGAGAACGTCAAATTTATGATAAATGATTTTCTAAGCTGTAATGAAAGAATAAATGCTACGGAAGCAAAAAAAGTCCTGAAGGCAGAGACAAAGCTCAAAACCTGGGATATTACCAACGAAGTATTTCCTCTAATCAGCCAGCGTGTGAATGAGAGAACGTACACTTTTATTGAGTGTATAGTTGGAATAGCTCTTCTGTCTCGGTATGCAGGATATGAAGGACTGATTTTACTGATTGACGAACTTGAAGTTGAATCTGTCCTTCTTAGTACAAGTAAGCAAAGAGAACGTTTTATAGAGAATTTAGAGATGCTTAGCACATATGTGACAGGTAAAACAGAATATCCAGAAACTTCTTTAGGGATTTATTTTGCAAGTGTGGGGGATGAATGGGATATTGGAAGTAAATACATAGCCTATATGGTTAAAGGTTCAGGCCAAGAACCGTATCATATACAACCAATAGTTGATTGGAATTTATCCAATAAGGAAATCTTAGAGTTTGTAAGTAATGTATATCACATTTACAGAGAAGCATACACTCTCATGGAAGACCCAGATTTCGGTATACTATCTGAATTGGAAGAGATATTGCAGAATGAGCAGATGTATGAAAGTGGGGCAATTCGATACTTTGTAAAGAAGTATGTTGGGCTGTTGGACAAAAGGTATGGACCTCCGTGACTTTGCAAAAGAATTTAAGGGTGTCTTATATGGAGCAATTCGCCTTTTTGAGTAAAGACTATAAAATTGACTGCAGCATTGCAGGCATGCTTCCTTCCACTTGGCATGCATTTTTTCAGATTTTTGGTAGACTAAAAGCGGTTCAAAGAGAAGTGATTCCTAACATACTACGCGGAGAAGATGTACTGATTGTTTCTGGAACAGCTTCAGGGAAAACAGAAGCAGCCTGCGCACCCCTAGTGGAGAGAAATCTCCTCCGAAAGGAACCTTGGACCATTCTGTACATTGCACCTACCAGAGCACTGGTTAATGATCTGTACGAACGTCTCTATATGCCTGCGCAAAGACTAAACCTTCGAATCAAAAGAAGAACAGGAGATCATAGGGATGATTTGACAATTTCTCCAAACATTTTGATAACTACTCCTGAGTCTTTTGACAGCATGCTCTGCCGTAACTGGAGAGAGAACCACGAAAGACACGACCTTGAAAATGTTGTTGCTGTTGTACTTGATGAAATACATCTGCTTTATGGTACTCCCAGGGGAGAACAAGTCAGATGGCTGCTAGAGCGCTTAAAAAAGCTACGTATTCATGCTGCTTCAAAAAAATGGACAAATGACTCAAAACTTCAAATACTAGGACTAAGTGCAACTGTGCCTGCCCCAGAGGAGGTGAAATGGTACTATTTCTCAGAGAGAGCCGCAATTGTAAAAGGGGAAAACGGGAGAAACATAAAAGTAGTTACAATTCATCCAGATAGTACTTCTGAAAATAATAGTACAGTATCAGCACTTAAAGCATATATTAAACAGCAGGAAGAACCCGAAAAAATTCTCATTTTTTCAAATTCAAGAAAACGTGTTGACAACTTAGCTGAGGCTCTAAAAACCTCGCTTGAACCTTTAGGTTATGATGTATATGCCCACCATGGAAGTCTTGATAGGAAGATTAGAGAGTCTACAGAAGAGGCAGCAAAAAAAAGAGATAAAATTGTAGTATGTTCAACTTCTACCCTTGAAATTGGTATTGATATCGGAAATATTGACCTAGTTTGCCTTGACGGACCTGCCCCTAACGTTTCTTCATTTTTACAGAGAATCGGAAGAGGCAATCGCCGGACAGGAGAAACAAGATTGATGCCTCTCTATGAGTCTATTGAAGAATTCATCATCCACAGTGCACAGATAGAAGCAGCAAGAGACGGATGGCTTGGGGAAGGAAGTATTGGCCCTGAATATGCGGTTCTCAGACAGCAGATTGCCTCATATATTTTTCAATCCAAAAAAAATAAGCGCTCGCTACAAAAACTAAAAGAACTTTTCACCTCGGATTTACTTAATGAAGAAGTATTTGATTCAATTCTAAGGCAAATGGTCTGGAACGAAGAGTTAAAAGAGGAAGGCATCTCGAATAGCATATTTAAACTTGGCCAATACTGGCTTGACGAGACTCAGGAAATGGGTAAAATACACTCCAATATTGACTCTAAACCTGGAATGACTATTGTAGACAGAAACAGCGGCCAACCTATTGCCAAAGACTTGATTCATAAATCAGGAAAGAATCTTAGCATTGGAGGAAATAAGTTTGAAATATGCAAGTGGAAAAATTGGACTATTGAAGTTAAAAAAGCTGTTAAAGACTGCGAACCTTCCGGGTTATGGCAATATGTACCTTCTTCGGGGCATATAAATTCAAACCAGCCTGCAACAGTAAAATATTATCTTGAAATTGACCAAAATATATGGCCTGTGGTTAAAAGAAGTGGATACATGTATGTATTCCACTTTGGAGGGGCAAGGACTCACGCATTTCTTGAACTTGTTGTAAAGGACTATTCTCTTGAGTCAAAAATTAATGAAATTAACGATTGGTACATCTGCTTCCATGACATAGATTTCTCCGGAAGACCGGAAGCTTTTACCAGACTTAACCTCTCTATGTTAAAATTATCACTTCAGGAAAATGAAAAGCTTCTAAGTAAACTTGAAAAAATTATGAGTCGGCCGCATGCAAACAAAACACTTCCTTTAAAAGTAAGACTCTTAGAAATTTGGGGATGGTTAAATCCAGATTTCGAAATAAAATCCCTAATAAACTCCAGTTGGGAAGTCCTTAAAGATAAAGAAAAAGAGAATGTACTAGCATATTTTTTATAAGCCTCAATAAAATTCAAAAGTAGTGAACACTACCCTAAATGCAATCTTCAGTCTTAACAAATTTTCAAAAACCCAGAATCTTCTCTTTGGACAATTCTATCGGTTCTTACCTCTCTTCTACTTAATAGAAATATAATTTTAAAATAAATAATGCTGAGCCTACTCATTTAAAATTTTGTATTCAGGGGTCCGGTTTGGGGATTTCACGATCTAGAGATTCTGTCGCGGATCGGTTTGGCGAAGGATCAAAAACTAAAAAACGGTAGGTAGGGAAGAGGGGAGCGGTAGGCGCGGGATATATATTTTTACAGAAATAATTATGTAGTCTATTTGAAATCAGCTTTTCCATAGAATCCTCTTCCTGAAAACAGACCTGCAAAGAGTAAACGAGAAAGTTAACGCAGCTATAAATAAAATCATTGGAATATGATTTATATCTGAAAGACGAGGCCAGTCAATGAGAGAATTTACTGTAGTTATTGAACAGGACGAAGATGGAGTCTATGTAGCTTCTGTGCCTGAACTTCCAGGATGCCATACACAAGCAGAGAATCTTGACGAATTAAACAGAAGAATAAAAGAAGCAATTGAGCTGTACCTTGAGGTTGAAGCCGAAGAGGGAGAAGAGGAACATCTTGATTTTGTCGGGATACAGAAGGTCAAAGTTGAGGTTTGAATGGATAAAATAGTGCCTCTTCCCAGCAAAAAAGTCATAAAAGCACTTGAAAGTATGGGTTTTGAGCAGATAAGGCAAAAAGGTAGTCACTTGTTTTTACGGCATCCAGATGGAAGAACAACTATAATCCCTGTACATCCCACAAATAAGATTGGAAAAGGAATGATCAATAAGATAATAAAAGATGTAAAAATTACGCGGGATGAATGGATTGAACTTATTAAAAGCCTAATTGTTTTTTAAAGATAGAATAGTGTTAAACTGTAAAAAGAGCAAGATCTTTTCCAGCTCAGGGACTTAACCAACTGAAACCCCTGGCTGCTGAGTGCCCTGATAACTTCACGAGCTGACGGGGTGGGAAGTTTTGGCATGGGAAGAGACCTCTACCGTTGTGGTAAAAACCTGGCCAGCTACGGGGATCTGAGCGTCTTCGTCTTCGAGATCGAGTTCGATTGCTTCTTTTAAGTTCTCAATGGCTTCTTCAATTGTTTCTCCCTGGCTTGCAATATCAAGTTCGGGGCACCATGAAACATACCGTTTTCCTTCTTTTTGGATGACGGCTGAAAATCTGTACGTTTCTACCATAATTAACAGATTTCCGCATTGCTATAAAATATTTATCTTGCTGATGCCGGCCCGAAAAGCCTGGCTTAAAAAATATAATTCTTAAAAAATATACTTTTGAAGAAACCAGTGGCTGCCTTATTTGTCGTTGGGGAAAAATCTCACTTATTCCCGGTAGCTATCAAAAATTTCGCATTCAGGGGTCCAGTTTGAGAATTCCATGATTTTGGAAAAAATGGCAGGTGGGGAGAGAGGGAGCCGTCTGCAGAGAAATATATTTTTACAGAAATATCAGACCGTTTTGACTTTTATTCGATTGTGAGCCCGCGTGAACGTTAATAATTAATTTACCTCTAATTCATAGACCTCAAACTCAGTCAAGAAATTCCTGAACGTGGATTTTAGTCACAAATAATTTACCTGAGTAAGTTTAAATGAGATATAAAAAAACTGAAAATGTAAACTTTTAAAATCTCGCGCCATTGGTGCGAGAAATTTGATACAAAACAAATGGAAATTATGCGTAAAGGCAGATACGACTGAATGCGCCTGGTATCACCTCATAACGAAATTTCAAAAGTATGGGGGAAATAAAGTAAAGAAGCCAGTTTTTCCATTTCAATCAAAACATAATCCTCCTCTAAAACCAAAGTAAGAAAATACCGCCAAATCTTCCCCTCTCCTCCTCTTCCTTTCCTACATTCTTAGAACATTCTCAAACACCCTGATCCCGGAAAATTTAAATGACCTATTTCACATTAACCAGTTCCTCAAGAGAGATTTTCAGTAAATTCCATAACCCCCTCCTGAAGCTTTTAATAAGTATCTTCTGAATTCCCGGGCGCTCTCAAAAATTTTGCATTCAGCCTCCTTTCGGCAGGTCGACATAAGGAATTTGAATATTTTTCTTGATATCGTTTTTCAACATTTGATAATTATCTAGTAAAGTTACAGCTGGTTAACGTGTGGCTCAACTCCAACGACATATATAAACACTGAATCCTTTTTCTATCAAAGTTTAGCATGAAAGATTATGTTTTGATCATATGTAAACCTAATAACTATATACAACAAGGGATCATTATTTCAAAATCGGCATCAATAAAACTATAAAAAATGAAATGTCGACCTGCCGAATCTAGGATTCAGGGGTCCGGTTTGAGAATTTCATGATTTTGGAAAAAACGGCAGGTGGGGAAGAGGGGAGCAGTAGGCGCGGGAAATATATTTTTACAGAAATAATAATGTAGTCTATTTGAAATATACTCTGCATTGTCCCGTCTGAAGGCAATCGAAGATTCCTTTTTCAGTCAATCAATCTTGCACAAAATGAAGTTGTTCAAAAAAGTCACTTAAAATTAAAGGTGCTCAAGCAATTCCTCGAGTGAAACGTCAGCCTGTTTCAGGATTGCGTTTAATGTAGATTTTTTAATAGGGTCGTGAAGTGGTACGGTGACCAGGTTTGATTCTCTTTGCAAAATTACGTGGCTTCCTTTCTGCCTTACAACGACAAAACCCAATTTTCCGAGAGCTTTTATAACCTTTTTTCCGGAAGTCGAAGGCAATTTAGCCAACTGAAACCTCCACAGTAGCGATTTCTCCCAGTACCTGAGCTTGCTCTCTTGTTACTTCCAGGACAAGCTGAATAGCTTCCTTAATGTTTTCAAGTGCCTCTTCTTTAGTATCTCCTTCGCTAATAGCAGCAGGAATTTCGAGGCACTGGGCAGTATAGCCTCCGTCCTCAGATTCTTCAAGTTTGATTGTAAACCGCATAAAGAATAATTGGTAATTTTGATATTTAATATACTCTGCCTCTGATGATTTTAGCGTTGTAGATAAACGGCAGACTTCCAGCCTTTACCCTGAAAAATCAAACAGTGACATCTTTACATCTTTTCTTTTTCTTTCTTCAGCGCATCTATTTTTGCCTGTATCTCATCCTTCTGCTGCTTGTACCTGACTTTGATTTCTTTAACCTCTTTGTAGATAAGCAGGCTTTCTTCACTGATTCCTTTCATTGACTCAATATGTATTACGAGTTCATCTACCCCTTCGTCCAGTCGCGGTTCTACTTCCCGCCATTCTGCATACTTAGCCTCTAATTCTTCCTGACTTTTGTCGTCAAGATCAAAGATCTCGTCCCAGAGGTCCATAATCTGGCTCTCTATCTCTTCTTTTGTAGGCATTGTCTTCTCCTCGGTTCGGTAAATCTGATTATAAGAGCACTACTATTAATTCCTTTCAGTAACCTTTTTCTTGCAGCCGTCAAGCCGGCTTTTTCAACCAGTAGAATGGAATTAATAGTAGAATGGAATTAATATTATTTTTATCCGACTTCCTCATATGTCCTATCAATTTTCAGAATGTTTTTCTGCTATCGTTTTTTCTGAAAATTTTCCTGATTGCTCAAACGTATTTTTTTGAAATTTCTAAAACTCTTTGGCCTTCAAACTCTTTGGCCGTTTGCCTTCATTGAGGACTTCCAGAAGACATTTTCCTAAACTTCAGTTGAGATTATCACTGTAAATTTTCAAATCAAAGTTGATCTGGCGCACCCCGCAGCAAGGAGGCTGTCCGACAATTACCTTAGGTAATTGAGGTTTTTGCTTTGAATATATTAATTATTATATAATATTTTACTAATTTTTTGGTTTATGGTTTTCATTAAATCTTTAAAGAATCAAGTTTGGACTTTACCTCCAGATATCCGAGATCTTATTCCTTCAGATCATATCTGCTATTTAGTTGAGTCTTTTGTGGATGAAATGGATTTTAGTGAATTTGAAACTAGGTATGATGGTTCTGGACACCCTGCTTATCATCCTTGCATAATGTGTAAGATTTTGATTCAATCTATGCTTGATAGAGTTCGATCATCGCGAGCGATAGCTCGCAATGTTCGAGAAAATATAGTTTACATGTATTTAGCTGAAAACCTACAACCTGATTTTAGAACAATCAGTGATTTCAGAAAAGAGAATGAAAAATTGATTACTGCAATGTTCAAAAATACAGTTAAAGCAGCCAGAGATCTAGGAGTAATAGGTCTTGAACAATTAAGCATTGATGGATCTAAAGTAAAAGCTTCTGCGTCAAGAAAAAGTGCGATTATGAAAAATGTCTTGGAAGTAATTGAAGAATACGTCAAGAATGAATTAAAAAAAGGTATTGAAATAAACAAAGTTGAGGATGAGCATTTTGGAAAATGCCGTGGTTATGATCAGTTGAATGAAAGTGAAAAACATAAAGTAAAAGCTGTAGTCGTGAAGTACATAAAGCAAGTCAATAAGGATGAATCTGGCGATAGAAAAAGGAAGATTGAAAATACGATTAAGGAAGCACTTAATGAATTTGAAAAAGACAATATTGATAATGTGAGCTTGACTGATCAAGAATCTCGGTTTATGCTTAACAAAAAAGGAACGATTGAGCTGGCATATAATACTCAAATTACAGTCGATCATAAACTAGTACCATGAAAACTTAATTATGGATCATCAATGTAGATCAAAATAATATCAGCTGATGGTAATCGTTAAAATATATGTTCAACATTTGGGTTTTCACGATACTAGGAATCATAGTTGCAAACGATGTATGCCAAGACAGAAACGACATGTATCAATTGAAGCCTCAAATTGAAATTGTGGAAGAAAATTGTGGTTTATTAAAAGTAGGCACTAAGCTATGTGCAGACACTGGATACTATAGCGGAAACAACATACATTATTTGAATGATAAAAAATTGGATCCATATATTCCAGAGAAAGAAGTAACTAAAACAATAACAGAAAACGTCGAAGATGTTAGGTTCGATATTAGTAATTTTGAATATAATGA
>NZ_WJBJ01000017.1:0-38606 GCF_020804205.1 Methanosarcina sp. DH1
AAGTATATCTTGAATTAACCTGCTTGCCCAGGTAGCTCAGTGGGAGAGCGCTGCCCTGAAGAGGCAGTTGTCCCCGGTTCGAATCCGGGTCTGGGCACCATCTTCGGACATCAGTAGTGTAGCGGTCATCACCGGGCGTTGCCAACGCTCGAACCCGGGTTCGAATCCCGGCTGGTGTATTACTTTTTTAACACAGTGCTTCGGATAAGTATTCCGACGCAAAAATCATAAGCAACATGGGCTCGTGGTCTAGACGGTTATGACGTCGCCTTGACATGGCGGAGGTCCTGAGTTCGAATCTCAGCGGGCCCACTAAAAAAATTTCCGGAGATTTTTCCGGAAAGTAAAAAAGAAAACGAAAATCAGGATATCAATTAATCGAAGTATATCTTGAATTAACCTGCTTGCCCAGGTAGCTCAGTGGGAGAGCGCTGCCCTGAAGAGGCAGTTGTCCCCGGTTCGAATCCGGGTCTGGGCACCATCTTCRRACATCAGTAGTGTAGCGGTCATCACCGGGCGTTGCCAACGCTCGAACCCGGGTTCGAATCCCGGCTGGTGTATATTTAATTTTTTCTAATTTTTTGAGTCATTTTCGAATAAGGTCAGGTTTAAGAATAAGATAATTATTAAGAATAACAGGTTGTATCGGTAAGTTTTTTACCTTTTTTCGTCTTTATCTACTCTTTTCTTTATCTACACTTTTCTTTATCTACACTTTTCTTTATCTACTCTTTTCTTTATCTACTCTTTTCTTTATCTACACTTTTCTTTATCTATTCCTTTCTTTATCTACACTTTTCTTTATCTGCCTCTTTCCTTTAACGGTATTTATTTGCGACATTTCCCGGACCGACCTGATATTAATATTTTTTGCTTTGAGTTTGAAACATTTATTCTATTGACCAGATTTCCAATAAAACATTATCTTCTAATTAAATACTTCCTATTTTTATTTTAAAATTTCAGTTTTAAATCTTTTTTGTCAAGCTTATGAACGATATCTAATTCAATGTTAACCTATAGTTATTATTTGAGTTTAGAGGTGATGATATCCACGAGTTTTGAAAACCAGGTATGTTAACCAGGTATTGTCAACCAAAAAATTAATTAAAACATAAAATGATTATAATTATTGGATATACATCTCAAGAAGACAGAGAATAAGTCTGCTTGAAGAGATCTATACCAACTATGTTGCAAACCTGAAAAATCGTAAGGAGATCTAAAATGACAGGAAAGTTCCAGAAGAGAAATGCGGAAAGGAAAGGCGTTAGAAAAGAATATGAACTGGAGCAGAAGTTAATTAAGGAAGTCGTGAGCGAAATTCAGGTAAGCGGCGGTGGAGCAATAGAGTGAGTAGAAAAGTACACATAACAATCCAGGCTGGAGAGATTTCTGAGCAGACCGTAGAAGTAGCTGAGAGCGCTACCTACGAAGACCTGCTTAATACATTGGATATAAATCAGGAAACAGTACTTGTATTAAATGGAGGGAATGCTGTTCCCCTTGATGGAACAGTCAGTTCCGATAAACTTACAATCCTCAGAGTTGTCACAGGGGGCTGAACTGCCAGCAAAAGGCAGACCCCTCCTTTATTACAATTCTTTTTTCCACCTTTTTTGAAGTGTTTCGTCTCGGGAGGACGGTGCCGTTTCGCTCACTTCGTTCGCTCAAGCGGAGTAATCTTTGGAGAAAGGTTAGAGAGAGGTTCTATTTTCAACGTTCTCAGGAGAGTTAATTTACTCAAATTACCCCTGGGTCATGCAGCATAAGTCATTTTAAAAACTGTTTGCCAGCAAGATATTTCAAAAAATGATTGACCGAAAACTCCACAACATGGTCGGCGTGATCAACCGGCGTAACGGTTGATCCAGAAAAGTAGAGAACAGGAATGAAAAATGACTCGAATAATTAAGATTTTTGTTTCCATAATGGTCGAATTCAAGAGAAGAATTGTCAGCCATTATGGAGCAAATTCGTTTTGAAGGTTTTTACTTTGAGGGAGTAAGAGGCACCTTTTTACTCATAACCTTCAGCTTCTTAATTGCTGAGATGGTTGCCTGAGATTCTTTGTAAATTTTGTCTTCGTAATAACTGATGATCTCGTCAACTGGAGCTGCAAGAGCATAGATCTTTATTGGGCGCCCTTTACCGGGTTTCTTTTCCGAACGAACGCTAACCCATGACTGATTGCGCATCAGCCTCATTGCAAGACTTACTTCTGGTTGTCTTAGTCCGGTACTGATTTCTATTTCACGGGATGAAGCCTCGTCAACATTCATAAGATATGCCATAGTTGTAGCGACATTTCTGGACATTCCAAGGTTCCTTAACGTTTCAATAAAAATGTGGTCGTTTTCGTCCAGCACTTTAACTTCATAGTCTTTCATGATAACCCCTTCTTTCATAGAATTTTACGGATAAGTTTGTCAGTTAAATAATATTAAGATACTTATGTTTAAGCCTTCAAGAAAGGTTTTTATAATTATCTTTTAAAACTGACGACAATCTCTAAATATACACACAGTATGTATATTTATAAGGTAACCTATTTCGTTTTGAAATTTTAAACATAATAAAAAACGTTTTTACGCAATGTAGCGGATTATTTCTGTTTTAAGTATAACAACCGGCATTAAAAGTAAATACCAGATGTCTATAACTGGCTACTAGAGCCCGTTTTATCCGTTTTATGAGATTGATGGGAAGAGCCTTACAGGTTGATCAATTAAACCTGTATAGGTATATAATTAGAAGGTTATTCATCTCTAACAATTAATAATGTACTCATACTATTTAAAGTTGTATATATTAAAAAGGAGTTGAAAAACTTTCAACTAGCCCTGGCATGGGAAACTATTTAATGTTTTTGGCATTCATCCTGTATTATAATATTCTTTTCTATATAAAAAATTTCAGGTATCATATTGACAATATTATAATTTTACTGATTAATAATTTGGACTCAGGTATCAGGGGAAAGTAGGATTCAAGAGCAAACTGAATATTTATACTCAAGTCAGTGTTTGTCCATAATTATACGGTTGATATTTTCATGATCAATTTCCGGTGCCAGAAGTGTTTACATTTTGTGCATCAATATATGGCTATTGTAAATGAATTGAAAAAAGGCAGGAACATTTCTATTTTATTTGTCTTCATTTTTAAACAAAATAAATTTTCCAAAAAAATAAGAAAATTTATATGTTTAAAGACTAAAAGGTCACTTAAAGCTAATTCTTAAATATTTTTCCTAAACTTTATTGACTATATTACAAATATATCAAAGACACTTCTGGTTATTACTATTGCATGTATTGCCGAGCACTAATTACTTGCTATTAATATCATAACCAGGTAGCTCTAAGATGAACATGGATCAAGTGGTCAAATGGGGACTGAAAAGTTAAAGATTCATCTTATATTTTTTGCATTGGTTATTCTCCAGTTATCTATGTTTTCTGGTGTTAGTGTAGCCAGTGCTGCTTCGGATGAGCAGGATATCGAGGGCTTAATTGAGAATTTCAATGCACAGGATGTAGACGTTAAAGCTGACTCCGTAAAAACTCTGGTTGAAGCTGGAGAGCCCGCAGTAGGACCTTTAATCCAGACACTGGATTCCAAAGACCCGGAAATCCGTGAAAACGCAGCTATCACTCTTGGTAAGATCAAAGATGAAAGAGCTGTAGATCCACTCATCAAATTGTTGACGGATGAAGAATGGGAAGTTGAAAGTGCTGCAAACAATGCTCTTGTTGAAATCGGAAAGCCTGCTGTAGAGCCCCTAATTAAGATCTTGCAGGACAAAAATGAAGATGTTTTTCTCCAGATGAAAGTTATTGCAGTCCTTGCTGGAATAAAAGATGAAAGGGCAATTCAGCCTATGATTCAGGCCTTGAAAGAAGAACCAGAACTTGATGCAGATCTGGGTTATAACCTTGGTCTTATGGGTGAACCTGCTGTAGAACCTTTGATCCAGGTTCTTGACGATGAAGACCCCAGAGTTCGGGTGCGTGCAGCTGAAGCTCTCGGCAGAATTGGAGATGAACGTGCGATTGATCCTCTTACAGATGCCCTGAATGATAAAGATGAGACTGTTCGGACATTTGCAAAAATGGGGCTTGAAAGCATTGAAACTCAAAAGAAAAATACGTTAATTGCCACTTATGGAAAGGAACGCGAATTCTATATTGAAGACCAGAGACGAGAATGGTTCGATCAACTTAACAAAATCTGCGACCTTGCGAGAGATCCCCTGGAACCTTATACTTATCCCCAGGGGCCGGTTATAAGCCATGGTTGGGGTATTGAAAACCGCATAGGAGTAGGAATTCTGGAAGGCTCGGAAGTTAACAATTCAACTCTTGATAATATTTACAATATATTTGACCAGGCGGGAAAAGAGATTGGAGTTGCCGATGTGCCTGTCATATTCAGCTATGCAGAATTTCCTGTAGATGCGGAGCTCTTACCGAAGCTAGCAGAAGACATCGAAAAGACCGAAGAACCAGCAGGAGCTGAAGATACTAACGAAACTGAAGAATCGGCAGAAGATCTACAGTCTCCTGTTAGTACTCCAGGACTCGGGGCAATGTTTGTTTTGTCAGAGTTATTGATTTCAGCCCTCATAGTAAACAGACGCTGATTTGAATATGACTTAGAAGACGCGGATTTAAGTGTGATTTAAATCTTCGGTATGGGTTGAGGTATATGTGTCCTGCGATAAAGAATTCGTTAATTCTCGCGTTATTATTACTTGTTTTTTCAGTTATTCCCGTTTCAGTTGCTTCAGCGACTGAAATCGTTCTCGATACCGGACACCATCATCTTGGTGACGATTTTAAAGAAAAATTGAACCCAGTTGATCCTGAAGGGCTGATTTACACAGCAAATTTCACCCTGGACCCTTCAGTAGATATAGAAAGTGCAGAACTCATATTGACAGGCAGAAGTATTGTTCCGGGACCAACAGATGAATTTTCAGATAAAGTATATCTCAATGAGATAGAAATAGGTTCCCTTAATGACTATGTTCCGGCAGAAACTCCAGATTCCGTTGCAGTAAATATTTCAATTCCGGTTCATCCCTCTCTTTTCAATCCAGGAAACAATTCCCTGAAAATCAGCGCCGGAAGTGATGCTAATGACAGTAACTACGATGACTTCGAGTTTTACGATCTTTCATTCCATCTAACTGAAACTGAACCTGTAACCCTTGAGCCACCTTTGAAAGTTGCCTGGACTTATGAACTACCCTGGGAACTTGGGTATGAGATACCCCCAGAGGTAACACTTGCTGCGGGTGGAGTCCTCTACTTTGCTAGAGAGGACTTTGGAAAGACTATTATTATAGCAGTGGACGCGGAAACCGGCGTCTTACTCTGGAGTAAGGAATGGGATGGTGAACAGGGTATTAGTCTGGGATATAATGACGGGGTTTTGTTTGCCGTACACTCCTCAAATATTGATGCACTGGACGCAAAGACCGGAAAACTGTTGTGGAGTAAAAAATATCTGAGTGTCTCGTGGGGAACTCCCGTTATTTTTGGAAATACGTTGTTTATCAGCACACCCGACGACAGATATATGGCTGCTGTTGATGCGGAAAACGGGGCTTTGAAGTGGGAATATGAATTCAACAGAACCGACTTTGAAACTGAAGGGAGCAGCTATTACAGGTTGTCAGGACCTGTGGTGAATGGAAATATCGTGGTATTCAGATACTATGCCTCTCATTCCACCTATACCGAACCCATCGCGATACCTGAAGATCCAGAGTTAGAGCCGGAACTGGAAAAGCCCATAGTAAAAGAGGGTTTAATTGCGCTCAATGCGCATACGGGAAAGGCGACATGGGAATATGTATATCCAGGCGAGGTTTTATATTTCGAACCATTCCTTTACAGAGACCTGGTTTATACTACTCTTGGCGAGAGAGATATTATCGCATTGTCTGTTGAATCCGGAGAAGAAGTCTGGAAAACAAACAACGGCAAATGGTCAAATGTTGTTGAAGCAATAAATGGCAAATTATTTGTTGATTTTTCAAGTCCTGGCATCTTACAGGCAGAAACTGGCGAAATCTTGAATGAGTATCCCGGTTCAAAAGTGAGTTTTTCCTCATCTGTTATCAGCGATAAATTCGTATATTCCACGGACCGGAACAATATACATGTTTTTAATTCCAGTACTGGAGAACTCATATGGAGCAGCAGCAAAATAAAAGGATATGATGTGTCGAAGCCCGTACTTCACAAAGGCAAATTATACCTGATTTCATCAGAGGGGACGCTATATGCATTTGAGCATGGGGAAGAAGGTATGTTCTTTACAAAGGGCCTGGAGAGTTCTGCATTATATTATTTCCCCCAGATTGCCATTGCTGAAATGTTAATTCTACTGGTCATACTTCTAATCAAAGTAAAAAACAGGGCCCTTATCTTTGGTTCCTGGCTAATAGCTCTAACAGGGGTTATTTTTCTATCTCTTAAAGCCTTAGAACCTTATATCGTAGGGTTTGTATTCGGATTAATGTCTGCTTTTGTCTTCTTGTTTATGTTTATAATCTTTCTGATTGGCATTGCTTTTCTTAGGTATGGGATCAGGAAGGGGAAGCAGTCTTGAGGAGAATTGAGATTTTTGGAGTTGAGATTTTTAGAGTTGAAATTTTTGGAGTTGAGATTTTTAGATTTGAGATTTTTAGAGTTGGGATTTTTAGAGTTGGGATTTTTAGAGTTGGGATTTTTAGAGTTGGGATTTTTAGAGTTGGGATTTTTAGAGTTGGGATTTTTAGAGTTGGGATTTTTGGAGATCACTGGATGAATAAAAAAATTACATAATTCGGAGAAGCATAATGAAAAGATTGTTGTTCATATCACTGCTATTGTTTGTTTCTATTCTAACTTTAGCTGCTTCCATTTCAAATGTTTCGGCGGCCGAAGTAGTTATCGATACCGGACACCATCATTTGGGTGACGATTTTAAAGAAGAATTGAACCCAGACGATCCTGAAGGGCTGGTTTACACAGCAAATTTCACCCTGAACCCTTCAGTAGATATCGAAAGTGCAGAACTCACATTGACGGTCAGAAGTATTGTTCCGGGACCAACGGATGAATTTTCAGATAAAATATATCTCAATGAGATCGAAATAGGGTCTCTTAATGACTATGTTCCGGCAGAAACTCCGGATTCCGTTGCAGTGAATATTACAATTCCGGTTCATCCCTCTCTTTTCAATCCAGGAAACAATACCCTGAAAATCAGCGCCGGAAGTGATGCTAATGGCAGTAACTACGATGACTTTGAGTTTTATGACGTTTCATTCCATCTAAATGAAACTGAACCTGTAACCCTTGAGCCACCTTTGAAAGTTGCCTGGACTTATAAACTACCCTGGAAATATGTTTGTGAGAAGCCGGCTGTGAAAACACTTGTTAAGGACGGGGTCCTCTACCTTAGTGGAGATCTTGAAGAGGGCCTTATAGCAGTTGATGCAGAAACAGGCGAACCACTCTGGAATAAGGAATGGAGTGCCAGTCTGGCGTATAAGAATGGGGTTCTGTTTGCGGTACACTCTTCAAAAATTGAGGCGCTGGATGCAAAGACCGGTAAACCGTTATGGAGTAAGGAGTATTCTGATGACGGGTGGGATAACCCCCTCATTTTTGCAGATACATTGTTTGTCAGCACGCCTTACAACAGATATGTGGCTGCTATTGATACTGAAAATGGCACTTTGAAATGGAAATATGAATTCAATATTACATCCTTTGAAACTGGCGGAAGCACTTATTACCAGATGTCAGGTCCTCTGATGAATGGAAATACTTTTGTGTCCAGATATTCTGCCGTTCATTCCATCTATACCGAACCCGTCGAAATAGATCCTGATGAGCCAGAACCAGAGACTGATGAGTCTGAAGTAGAAGATGGTCTAGTTTCCCTGGATGCAAACACAGGAAAAGAGATATGGAGATACTCGAACTTAAGCACATACTCTTACAGCCCCTTCCTTTACAAAGACCTGATTTATATTGAGAATAATGGAACTATTCTTGCGTTGTCCGCTGAGTCTGGCGAAGAGGTCTGGAAAACAAATGCTGGCGAGTGGGCGGATATTATTGAAGTAAAAAATGATAGAATGCTCGTTAATACCGGCAAATCTTTCCTGTTAAATGCAAGCACCGGAGAAGTCTTAAAAGAACTCTCTTATCCCGAAAAAGAATTTCCTTATCCCGAAATTCCGGTTGCTTCGTCCATGATAACTGACAAATATGTATATTCAACAGGCCCATATAACATAAGAGTGTTTAATTCCGACAAAGGAGAAACGGTATGGTCCAGTAGCCGAATAAAAGGCACCTCAGTATCGGACCCAACGGTCTACAAAGACAAACTATACCTGGTTTCAACTGAAGGTATATTGTACGCCTTTGAGCACGGTGAAGAAGGTTTGCTCTTTACCAGGGGGCTCGAGAACTCTGCTACTTATTATTTCCCCCCGATTGCTATTGCCGGAATGATTCTTCTACTGGCATTACTCCTTAGAAATAGCAGTAATAAGTCCCTTGTACTTGGTCCCTGGCTGATAGCCTTGTCAGGTGTCCTTTTGCTCTCGCTTAAAGCTATCGATCCTTATACCTGTGCCTGGAGTTTACTTGGTTTTCTATTTATTCTGATCTTCTTTTTCTTCATGCCTCTAGCCTTTCTTGTTGGCATTGCGTTTCTTGTTTCCGGGATCAGAAAGAAGAAAGCCTGGGGAAAATAATAAGAAAGGGGGACTGATATGAACGCAATTGAAGTGTACAGGATCTGACCTGAAGGAGGAATGAAGAAATGATAAACAACACTGATGTATCGAAATACGGAACTGATGACAGAAAATTGTCAGATTTGAAAGATAAAACCCGGTAGAAAATAATCCTTTAATGCATTAGCCTTTTCCTTATATTTCATTTCAGCAACCTAGTAAGCCTGTTTACAGGCTGGATAGAAAATCCTTCGGTGAGATTTGTTGTTCGGGAGATCTTCCTGAGATTGCCCCTTACTTTTGTCTTCTTCTGGCTGTTTGCACATTATGTTATCGAGAGGCCTTTATCCTTCTTTTTGATCAGAAAAACTATAAACGAGATCTGAAATGGATTGGAGTCGGGTTCGTTTTGCCTTTATCTGTGATCTTAATTTATAAAACATAAGGCAGAAAACCCCTGAGTCTTTAGCTCAGGGGATGAATGCCATTAACTTTAACCCTGATTCCTGATGCATCAGTTCGCGTTACTTGTGTCATTCTTTATTGATTCATTTCCCTCACTCTTTGTTGATTCGTTTCCTTCACTCTTTATTGATTCGTTTCCTTCACTCTTTGTTGATTCGTTTCCTTCACTCTTTGGTTCCAGGACATTACCAAAATTATTTGTTGTTTGTTCCGATAGATTCTGTCTCACGAGATAATCTTCGATCTCCAGTCTTTTCATTTCTTCAGGATAGTTTTCAGGAAGGTGTTCCAGATCCTCAAGACTTTCAATCCGGACTGGCTCAAGTTTCTGGTCTTCTTCGAGCATTTTCCTTACCGTCTCGTTCTGTTCGGCAAGGGCGCGAATTTCATCGTTGCTGAGCCGGTTTAATTCGTCACCTTCTTCGAACCAGGGGTCGCCTTCATTAAACCAGGGCGCACCTGCGTTTTCTTCCCCTTCCTCTTCCCCTTGATCTGCAACTTTTTGTATGCCATCAGCAGGCGCAAAGAAGGCAACAGCCAGCAATAGCACAATAACCAGCGCAGCCATTCCTGATTTCACGTTTCAAATCACCTGCCCTGCTCTGTCATTTATTTCTCTGTTTTCTTTTTTCCTTTGCATACTTTATCCCGACTCCATACTTTTTAAATATTAAATTTATTTGTCGTTTTTTCCTCATTTTATTAAACTAAAAGAAAAAGATTAAATTTTATATTATAATATTTTATATTATTTTCATATTAGTTTTTTCACAGAAAAGTTATATGATTTAATATTTATTTCTTATTTTGTAAAATCGTCGATTTCCTGTATTCTACACTGGTCTGTGGAGAAGCTTTTATGAAGAAAACATGGGCAGCAATAATCGTATTTTTCGTATGTGTTCTTGGAATTCTCGGTACATTTTACGAAAGCCAGGTCAAGGCAACCGTTGATGTGGTCCTTTTTGGCCATGTGAGTTATACGGATGAGGAACTGCAGGAGTTGTATGAAAAATATGATATTACGGAAAATGACCTCAAATTTGCCAGAGGAGAACTTCCGAATTATCTGGACGGCACGGTTTTTCAAAGTAACTCAAGAGTCATTGTCAGCGAGACAGGAGAGCCACCGGAGAGTTCGAAAGAAGGTGTGGATTATGACGTTGTAATGAGCGAGCAGGAAATGTTAGCAATAATAGAGGAAGCAAGGGTGGCTTATATTGAAAAATACGGAGTAGACCCCTCAAATCCCAAAATTGACGAGGTCGAAGGCTATCTTATCCCGGTACAGGAGGCAAAAAAACTCGCGTTTCTTAGCATGGTAAGAGAAAGAGAATGAACTACTCGTTAAATCTAAAGATTTAACGGGCTTCCTAATTCATAGATGACCATCGACATTTCCAAAGGCTTTAATTCCGGCTGAAATAGCTCTCGACCTCACATATCACCGCCTTGGGGATACTTTTTAAAAAGAATTAACCACGGCTGAGTCTGAAGGACTGGTTTACGTCTTAACATTTTCCCTTAATTCATCAGCGATATAGAAAGTGCAGAACTTATAGTGTTGGTTAAAAGTGTTGTTCCGGAATTAATTTTAGGAAATAATTTATTTTAGTGGTCCCTGCGCTGGTATTTGGGAGTCGTGGAGGGCCCAATACCCTATATTTGCCCAATAATTTCCTCTACAGCAGACTAGTTTTCATATTTATGGGCGTCGTTATGTTTGCATTTGCCTGTAGAAGGTCTAAGAAATGAGTTTCGCCGTCTGTTCCTGCATGACCTGTCCTGAAATGCAGAAGTGAATCTTATAACTATATTTTATGAATTTTATAATTACATTTCATGATTCTTATAGTTATATTTTATGAATTTTATAATTATAGATTATAGTTGGTGGAAAATTTTTAATATTACTTAACCCAACAATACACCCCTTTTTTATTTATGGGGAGCAAAAATGGAAAGTTCCAGGCTTCTTGAAAAAATGGACCATTATTATCAAAAAAATTTAAAATAACGTAAATTTTTAGAGGAATACAGAGATATTACCTGCAATGTCTTCCTCTATCTCAGGAAAATTAATTCCCTGGGCAATCCCACGATCTCCGAACTGGCAAAGACCATGGAGGTCAGCAAACCTTCTGCCAGCAACATGGTTTCTATAATGGCGGAAAAGGTCTGCTGAAAACAGAGGCTTCCGCGAAAGACGGAAGGATCTGCCTGCTTGAACTTGCCGATAAAGGAAAAAGGTAGTTGAGATCAAATACTGGGCTGATATGAGGTCCTATGAAAAGACCCGGGAAATTCTGTATGAAGAGGAATTTGAGGTTATGGAGAGAATCTTTGAGAATATAGCTACCGGGCTTGATGAGGAAAAAGTATGACAGATGAACGGGAAATGAGGTCTGCAAGTATCGGAAAGCTTTTCCTGAAATTCGTTCTCCCGGCAACCATCGGGTTGATCGTTGCTGGAATCCAGGGAGTGATTGACGGTTTCTTTGTCGGGAATGCTGTGGGCAGCCAGGGGCTTGCGGCGATAACTCTTGCATTTCCCGCACTTCTAGCCATAGTTGCTGTAGGGCACATGATCGGAATCGGGACTTCAAGCCTTGTGGCCCTGGCCCTTGGAAGAGCTAACCGACAGGAAGCTCTCAAGCTCGTACATAATGCTTTTCCCCTGCTCCTGCTTGCGGGAATAGGTCTTACCTCCATAGGGCTTGCCTTATCGGGTTCTTATCTTCGCCTCCTGGGAGCTTCTGGCCCGGTCTTTGACATGGCAAATAGTTACATTAGAGTCTTATTTTCAGGTTCTGTACTCCTGATTCTGGCCATTGCTCTCGATCCTCTTGTAAGAAATGATGGAAAACCAAGACTTGCTATGACATGCGTGGTTGCGAGTGTTCTCGTAAACATGGTTCTTGACTACGTATTTGTCATGCGAATGGGAATGGGGGTTGCTGGGGCTGCCATAGCCACGGTTATTGCTTTCTCTTTTTCCGGAATTCTGCTGGCTCTGTATTTTTTTAGCGGATGGGCTGGACTGAGGCTAAAACCCAGTTCCCTCTCTCTGGATTCGAGAATTATTCTGAAAATTATGAAAACAGGCCTTCCTTCCTTTGCAATGCAGTTTTCAACTTTCGTCCTGCTCTTTGCGAACGAGTACATGCTGCTCAGTTACGGCTCGGAACTTGCAGTTTCAGGCTATGGAATTATAGGTTACGTCTTTTCGATTTTCTCCCTGATCTTTGAAGGAATAGCAGTCGGTACCCAGCCGATCATCGGTTTTAATTACGGGGCCCGTTGTTATTCCCGGGTTGCAGGGACCTTGAAGATAGCTGTTATCTCCTGCTTCGTGACAGGGTTGATTGGTTTCATGCTTCTCTCTATGTATCCGGAACAGTTTATCCTTATTTTCAACCACGACAGCCCCGAACTCCTGAAAATTACCCTTAACGGCATGGAGATTTTCGTGTTTGCTCTCCTTACCCATGGGACGGTTATGCTGGGTTCCGTATATTTCCAGTCGATAAACAAAATCAGATACGCTCTTTTCATCCAGCTAGGAACAGTTTTTCTCTTCCTCCTTCCTCTGCTCTGGATTTTACCTTCCTTACTTGACCTTAACGGGGTCTGGCTCGCAACCCCGGCTGCGGAATTCCTGATGTCCCTGGTCGTTCTGGGCTTGCTCTGGAAAGAGTTCGGTTTTCTCAAGAATGGGATAACTGTAAGTGAGGAAGGAAACTTCCCTGCTTCTGATATTGTATTAACTCCAAATGACGATTAAATGTATTCATACTCCACTGTGAACACTGTCGTAAGAACTTCTCGCATACGGAATTCATGAATCCAGACATCAAGAAGGAAAAAATCGCATCGCCCTTTTCCAAGACCAGTCATAACCCGCTGCTTCCATTGTGAGCATTGCAGGCACAGTTTTTGGGACACAGACGGCTACCCGGATAAAAATAGTAGATAGCTGCCTTTAGCAGCTCATTTTTCCTGCGACTTGATTTTTCTGCAATCCGGCTTTTTGAGTTTCCAGCTTTCTCAGCTCATCTGCAACGGATCTACCTTCATGTACTCCCGCAGCACGGTTGTTGCGTAACTTCCCTTTGGCAGCATGAACTCAAGCACAGCTTTTGAATTTCCCGGGTTCAGTTCGTCTTCAGCAACCTCAAACTTCGGCTCAACCTGAAGGAGGATTTCCCGCCTTGTGCCTTTCGAGCTCATCTCAGGAACTTTTTCTATATTGAAACCTTGCAGAGGGACTTTGAGTTCATCGAGAACTGCCTGTTCGATCTCTCCCGGAATGCCTGACGCAAATTCCGTACTGTAACCCGGAAGGGGAGCGGTTACGAAGGCCCGGTTTCTCTTAATCAGGCGGTTCATGGCATTTACGGTTTCTGCAGTGGCTTTTTCGGTTTTTGAAGAATCCGGCAGGCCATGTTCATTCTTGAAACAGACAATATCGCCTTCTACAGCCTCGTTTAAGGGAAGGCCTTTTTCGATCCTCCTGCACAGGACTGTGTTATATATGTAGGACTGGTAGCCGTGTACAAACATCCTGTAGAGGTTTTTCGGGAGAACAAGAAAAGCTCCTGCAAAATCATCCGGGTTTGCGATCAGATGGTTCATCATTGCTCTTTCATGCCCAAGGTGGAGATGATAGATTTTCAGGCCTTCTTTGAAATCGAGAGTATCTTTTACAAACTGGCGAGCTTTCCGTGTATCTTCCGGCTCGTCAGGGAAGGGATCGGCAATATAGAGCAGGGCAGCTTTTTCAAAGTCTCCCTCAACAATGGCTTTTCCTACCAGATGCGTGACAGGACGTACCGAGCCAAAGCGCTGGATCCCGAAGAAGTTCGGAACGCCGCTCTGAGCCAGGATCTCGTTTGTGGTCTTTTCGAGCAGTTTGTGTGTCTCCTCACTCGAATGGTTTATATTCCGGATGGTAATTCTGAAATTGTTTCCCCACAGGTCTCCGAGTTCAACGGATTTTCGGGAACGTCCAAGGACTTTTAGCTCTACGTCTTTTAAGTGGATCTTCTCAATTTCCTGGGCGTCAATATCAAAAATGCTGATTTTCTGAGTTGTAAGTGCGCGTTTGTCCTTTGTGCCTGCAACGCTGATTCGCTTCTGGCTTACCTGGAGGATTTTTGCGAGAGTCCGGGTCAGGTGATGTGTGTCCCAGTCGCGCTTTACTAGCTCAAGAATCAGGTATTTTCCTTCCTGTCCTTCCTCCCGGTTCGTAATTTCTCTGACAATAAAATCCTCCACTTCCTGCCGAAGCTGCCCTCCGAGGCCGTCAGTATCCGTGGAGTAAAGATTTATTCCGATCTGTTTTTCAATTTCCGGCACTTGCATGGATTAAAAACACTCCTCTATTGTGTGTTTTGTGAAAATTATAAAGACCACCTGGGGTTGATATCAATAGCTTTTACTTCATTCGTGTCTAAAAAGGTCCAGCCTCTATATGTTTCGTTTCCTTCAGCAGCTTTAACTTTCGCAGGGGCCGTTTTTCCGGGAAGCCCTCCTGCGTAAAGGCTTGAGGTCGGGTCGAGCATCAGCCAGGAACCATATTCGTCGGTCAGGTAATTTACATCAACGTTTCCGTAATAGGACCTTACACCTCTGACTGCAGCATCTGTCGCAGCGGTTCCATTGCCTATATATACTGCTGCAAAGGCATGAGTATTGGTCAGGTAGACCCGGGTTGTGCCTCCTACAGCCTCGAGCATGGATGAAAGGAGAATTGCCTGATCTTCACAATCCCCGGCTCCTATTCTCAGGGTAACGTTGGCTGGCTCCCAGATGTCATTACCTCTTGGGTCACTTACGTATTCGACCTTCTCTTTTACCATGTCAAAGAGGGCACAGACCTGATAGATATTATATGCTCCCGGATATGTGCGAGCCACCAGGACTGCCTTTTCCCTTATATCAGGTTCGGCTGGTTCCACAAGCTGGTTTATGGTCTCAAAGTAAGGCGAAGGATTGTCTCGGTATACTGGATTTGCTTTTTCTGGCATTGGCTTCAGGTTTACAGTAAAGTTTTTCAGAGAATAAGATCCGTAGTCGTGCCATTTTCCTTCCGAGGTAGAGGCAAGCAGCCAGAGGACAATACTGAAATTTGCTTTTTGTTCTTCAGGGATATGAATCGGGATTACTCCGATATACTGCTCCTCACCTGGATTGATCAAAACTCCGCAGTCCTCAGAATAAATCCGACTTTCAGAGGCATTAACCGAAACCCCGTACTTGTCTATAAAAATTGGGTTTCGGCCTTCGTTTTTGAGATTGATTCTAACATAGCCTTTTCCCCCCTGGTAAAAATCTGAAGTCTGGTAGTTGCTGTTCAGGGAGAATCCAGGCTGCAAAGGAGTTCTCAGGATGGGAGTGAGTTTGTTTTCCCTGGGGGAGTATGTGAGTGTTGCCGGGAAAGTAAATAAAGCCGGTTGGGGTGTAAAAACACTCTCCTGGCTTTCGGGGTCCAGTCCTGAGGAGATATAACCTATTATTTCTTCTCTGAAATTCTCAATCGAATCCGAAGACAGCACTCCGGTGAGTGCGGCGAGTACGAGGCATACGCATAAAATAGCAATTATTGAGGCTACCTCTCTTCCTCTTGAAGCCTTTGAATTCCTCATGGTTTCCTCCTGAATTGAACGCAGGCGGAACCTTTTTCCTCACCAGAGGATCTATTGAATCGACAGCCCAGGCCCGGTTTCATTTTATTACTGTATTCCCAAACCTGACTTTCAGGTTCTTGACACTTAAACAAGTTTAAGGTCCCGCGTAACTTTATCTATAAGCTCTTCTTTTGCCGGCCCTATTCCGAGGACTGTAACCGTTCCCGACGGAATTTCCGTAAGTCCTGCGTCCTGTATAAGAGCAGTAGGTAGCCCTTCCCTTCTTGCTTTTTCCTTAAGTTCATACAGGTCATTAAGGGTAGGGACTTTAAGGACAATTTTTTTCTGCCCGCCTTCTTTCCATTTTTCAAGGTCACTTTTGCTTGCCCATTCTGAAGCAGAAATGGCAGCATGAGCTACCTGCACTGCAAACTTGCCTTTGGAAAGCTTCAGGTCCTCCCGGGTAACTATACACTGTTTATATTCACTCATTTTTTGCCTCGGGTTTATTGAAGGTCCGTCTGTTTCTTAAATGTTTTCAATGAGGGTATCCGGATCGGCTTTATATCTCGGTTTTGATACTTATTCTTTGATCCTCTATATTGTGACCGAGCCGGGCCCGAAGTATTAAATCAAACAATTAAATCACATAATTTTTAAAAATTTACGAAATTCAAATAGTTGTTCTACGAAATTCAAATAGTTGTATTTGATATTATAGGTGGCATCATTTATAATTATTTCATAAAATTTTTTCGATGTATTCTATAATATACTCTGCCGGATTTATCCCCCATGCATCAAAAATACCTTTTCCGGATGGTGTTCCATTGACTTCAAGAATTTTAGGGCCCCCCTCAGTTTGGCCGGAATTAATATCAATTTCTTTACTAAGAATGCCCTCGGTCATACCTTCTATAATATCAACACCGGCAAAAGTTGTGCTCACTGCCAGGGCAGCCTTTTCAGCAATTCCTTTTTGTTCTTCCGTGAGTGTACACCGGTCTGCACTTCCTCCCTGGCTCAGATTATTAACCCAGGAGCCAGATGCTGCTTTACGGTAAATTGCCCCAATAGCCTTACCGTCAACAACAAAGGCCCTGATATCTCTTCCCGGATTCTCTATGAACTCCTGTATATACAGCATACCTCTCTCTTGAAGCAGTTGAGTGAGAATTGTTTCCAGGGATGAAGATTCTACTTTTCTATCCGAAAATCGGACTTCGCCGTTCCTTACTCTTGCAATATCCTTTCCTTTATATCCAAAAACAGGCTTAATAACAGCGTCTCCAAATCTTGATATTGCCTTCAGGGCTGCTTCCATATCCTGCACAGCTACGGTTCTTGGAACAGGGAGTCCGGCCTTTGCCAGAAGATAGGAAGCATGATATTTATTTGCAGCATTCCGGATAGCTTCTGGGGAATTGACAACAGGGATTCCTTCGTCTCCCAGTTCACGCAGGATATCAAACCTGAAAGATACGCCTTCGAAAGCTCCTGCGCCCACATCTCTTACAATTATCGCGTCAAGGTCAGAAAGTTTTATATCTCCCACTTTGAAGGCCACAGTTGAGCTTTCAGCTTTCGATTCCCAAGCTGCCGAATTCATGCTGACCTTTGCAGTCCTGAGATCCAGAACAAAAGGAGAAAAATCCTTTTTTCTCGCTGCGTCAGTAAGTGCCCTGGCTGTCCAATCCTCCGGGTCAGTGATGACAATCCCTATTTTTTTCATAGATCATCATCGGGAGAATCCCAGATCAAGTTTACGATATGGAAGTACATGAGGTCTGAAATATAGGAGGTCTGAAATCCAGGAGGTCTGAACCTGTTTTCTATTTTCCTTCTATCAGACCTGTTCAGGAAGGGCCTCAAGCCCCTTCTTTTTTCGGTATTCATTTATTGCACTGTGGATTGCTTCTCTGGAAAGAACCGAACACTCCAGCTTGCCCGGAGGCAGGCCTTCGAGAGCCTCAGCAACGGCCTCGTTTGTAAGTCCCCAGGCTTCTTTGAGGGTTTTGCCTTTAATTAATTCGGTTGCCATGCTGCTGGACGCAATTGCTGCTGCACACCCGAAAGTCTGAAACTTCGCATCTTCAACTCGGTCGTCCCGAATTTTCAGGAAAATCTTCATGTGGTCTCCATGTGGATTTCCAGCTTCTCCGACCCCGTCAGCGTCCTCAATTTCCCCTACGTTTCTTGGGTTCATGAAATGGTCCATGACCTTTTTATTGTACACAAAACTCCCCCTGTTTTCATATTCCTGTACACTTGCGATTTATTTTTTACACGCGTTTTCAGGTTTATAGAATGGAGATATAGCCCTGAGCTTTTCAACGGTCTCAGGCAGTACCTCAAGTACATAATCAATGTCTTCTTCGGAATTATCATCTCCAAGGGACAGGCGAAGGGAACCCTGGGCTATCTCCGGAGGCAGTCCTATTGCCCTGAGCACATGCGAGGGCTCAGGAGAACCTGAGGAACAGGCACTCCCTGTAGAACTGCATATCCCCATCTCGTCAAGCATGAGAAGCAGAGATTCGCCTTCGATGTATTCAAAACTGAAATTCAGGTTGTCCGGAAGGCGTTTTTCCGGATGTCCGTTAAGCCTGAAGTCCGAAATTTTCAGGACTCCTGCAAGGAGGCGGTCTCTCAGTCTCTTCATTTTCTCATTATGCTTCTCTATATTTCCTGTTGCAAGTCCTATTGCTTTTCCCAATCCTACAATACCTGATACATTCTCGGTTCCTGCTCGCTTTTTGCGCTCCTGGCCGCCCCCGTGCATATAGTTATCAATTTCTGTCCCTTCTCGCAAATAGAGCGCTCCTATTCCTTTGGGCCCATAGAACTTATGGGAAGAAAGAGAAAGCATGTCAACATTCTTTTCTTTCTTTTCCATCTCAAGGGGAATTTTACCAATTACCTGAACGGCATCAGTATGGAAAGGAATTTCATATTCTCTTGCGATCTCGCCTATCTTATGAATAGGCTCTATTGTCCCGATTTCATTATTCGCATACATCACCGAGATCAGGATAGTATCATCTCTAATTGCAGCTTCAACCTCTGCAGGGTCTACAAGCCCATAACTGTCTACAGGCAGGTAAGTCACATCAAAGCCCTGAGTCTCCAGGTACTTACAGGGATAGAGCACTGCATGATGTTCAATTGGTGTGGTAATGATATGTTTTCCTTTCATTTTCCTGGCAAAAGCCGTTCCCTTGATAGCCCAGTTATCGGACTCGGTTCCTCCGGAGGTGAAATATATTTCCTCAGGACTAGCTCCCAGAGCCTTTGCAAGCTGTTCACGGGCGGTCTCTATCGCCTCTTTACCTTCTCTCCCAATTGAATACAGGGAAGAAGGGTTTCCAAAATGTTCGTTTAAAAAAGGCAGCATAGCTTCAAACACTTCAGGCTTTGTGAAAGTGGTGGCTGCGTGGTCCATATAGACAAAGCGCTTTTCTCCCATCAGAACCCCCTATGAAAATAGGGGTTTACGCAATATGAATTTATTGCATATTCCGCTTTCTGGAATTTTTTGCCAGATTAACGCAAGTATACTTCACCCATAATGTCGAGATTGATATAATTACTATAACTTAGCTGCTGCCTGTTAAACTGAGTCCATTAATTGACATCCGACATAAGCTAACTGATAGAGTTAAACTGAAATATCTATTTAACAGCGTCTAATAGTTGTCTAATAGTTGTCTAATAGTTGTCTAATAGTTGTCTAATAGTTGTCTAATAGTTGTCTAATAGTTGTCTAATCTGCCGTGAGTGCCTATCAGAGAATACCTGCCGCTGCTTTTGAATTTACTTTGATTTTCATTTTACAGTATACCTTTGAGGAAGTACGACCTCAACAAAAGGCAGCCTTTTACCCCTTAATCATATAAAAAATAATTCATTTTGAGCCAAAACTTATATCCTATCAGGAATAATATATTTGGTAGCTTGTTGTAGTATTTTGCAGCGAGGTCGGACAGGTATGATTTTTAAGCAATACAATCGTTTAGCTTAAAACGCCTTTATCTGAGGTCCTGTTCGGGGGAATTGATACATTGTCAGTTAAAGGTCAAAAACGGCTTTTAAATGGAACTCAAGGTTGGGATCAGTAAGTTTTTCTGTACTGCTGGATAGTCTTTCAGGTTCTTTGTGTACTGCCAGAATATCTTTTCGATTTCAGGGCTTTTGACCGCCTGATCTTGCAGTTTTAAAAATGGAAATCCAAGGGGGATTAGTTACGAATCGGCTAAAAATATGTCCAAAGTGCCATGCCAGATTAAAAGTGAGCTCAGATGGAAAGATAGAATACTGTAGTGTTTGTAAGTACTGGACAAAAGTGGGTACCGCAAGGCTCGATTCTATCATGATTTACGGGTGAGGACCCTCCATGAAAAATGAAGATATTTCGATGTTTTGCAGCGTATGCCAGACAATGTTAAAACGTCAAGTCCTGGGTTCTAATGTCTTCTATTATTGTCGAAACTGTGGAAGTATGATTTCGGAAGCATACTTATCAGGGGGAGTAAATATCTTCCACACTCAAAAACCGACATCTATAGACCCGACATCTTCGCCTTCAAACCCCATGAAGACGCCTGAAACTGTAATAGAGACTTAAACTGAAAAAAGGAGTTTAGTTTTTGAAAAACTGGAAAAATTAGCTTCTTAGGAGCTTTAATAGCTCTCAAGTTCTCTTTTCTAATTTTTAGTTATTATTAAGAATTTTTGTCAGATCAAAAATTTTTCATTTTTTTCTATTGATTATTGGTTTTTGAACGGCTTTATACATTTTATTCTGAAAAAAATCATCAATCTTTCTTGACTGAAAATTTCATATGTATCTTTCTTCAGCACTTCTTACCAGAACAAACGATTATAGAAATAAAAAAAAAGTTAAGTTAAGAAGATTGTTTAAGGAGATTAATTCCGATAAAACCAGTCCTAAAGCGGCTTTTTTCAATGCCCTGCTTTGAGCAGTTTGCAAACGTTTTCTACTTCGGACCTGAACTCGTCCTGAGATATTCCATAAAGGCCTGCAAGATACATTGCTCCACCAGCCCCTGCGCCCTCCTTGATCGTACCAGTCTCATACCTGTGAAGCCCTTTGAGTTCGGATTTTCCAAAACCAGGGTCTGCAACATAGACTGCGGGTACACCAAGGATTCTGGTAAGTTCAGTAAAGTTTGCGGATTTATCTTCCACAACATACCGGGTAGTGGCAATCGCCAGCTTTTCCGTATTGAAACCCAGGTGTTTTATCAATGCATATACTGCCACCATCTGAGTCCCTCCTGCAAGCACAACACTCACGTCAGTGCCCTGGAAACCTGCAACCAGACCTATAACAGCCGGCATCATCGGGTCTCCCATGCAGGAAATAGCTTTCATGGGATCATCTTTCAGGCAGCCAAAAGTCAGGCCTGATGCTTTCAAGCCCTCTTCAATGACCTGTTTCTTAAGGTCAAGGGGATTTTCATCAGCACTGCTGCTGACATTCCCATTGTATCCCAGCGCCATTAAAACCCCCATCGCAGTTGTTGTGCCGCCTGGAATGCTTTCTCCAATAACTACATGGTCCACCTGGTTTCTGAGTCTCCTGCCCAGGAACTTTGCCCGCTCATAGATCCCCTGTACATCGTTGACTGCAACTGGTTCCCGGATATCTTCTCCGGGCTTTGCCTTGAGGTCAATGCATGGGACTTCCGGGGTTACAATAAGGCCGGAATTAATGAAATGGTAGGGAGCGTCCGTAAGTTTCAACGCCGAACGGGTCATAATTGCAGGAGTCGGAGTGTCATAAGGAGGAGTCATAGGGAGAACAGGTACACTGATAATATTTCCTGTTTCCATAAGTTCCGCATCCCCTGCAGGTGTATAGTCTGTAAGTTCAGCCGTTTTTCCTGCAGCTGAAAGCTTGGGAATATGTGCAGTTTTGGTATTGGAAAGCACGCATAAAAACATCGGTCTTCTGGGTTTTCTGGTCACTTCCGGTTCGATCCAGGCCATATCATATCTCCTTTATGAATAGAATCAACTTACTCACCAACTGTTGACCCGCAACCGTTGCGCCGGTTGATCACGCCGGATAGGGTTTGGGGATAAGGTTCTCAAACTCAAATGGTCAGGGTTTTCGGGCAAGCCGTTTCAAAAAACTGCTTTCCCGAAATCGTTGCGCCGGTTGATCACGCCGGATAGGGTTCGGGGATAAGTTCATCAAATTCGAACTTTGCTTCGTTTTTGGGGTTTTCGCACAAACTTTTTTTGAAAATGCTTGCGGAGGGGCAGCTTTTAAGAAAGGTTGATTCTTTCTGAAATCCAATGAGAATTCTTCAACTTACTATTTAATATTTATCTATAAGCAAATATAATTTAATATTACTCAAGTTAAGTTTACTTTATTTCTTGTTCTTTTCGAGTTCAGCTGCTTAATTTTAACTTAGAGTTTATTAAAAATCAGTTGAGTACGTTTTTATATATAACTATTCCTGATAGCTTGTTTTTAGGTTCAGGTTGTAAAGACTCAAATAATAACATGCATAAAATAAAAAGAAAAAGATGAAAGCCGGAGCAAATACTTAATAATTGGCTTTCCAATTGTGCTACGCCGGCTTTTCAATTGTGCCAGATCGACTTTTCAATTGTGCCAGAGCAGTTTTCTTGTTTTAATATGTTCTTGCCACGTAAACACGGGTTTCGGTTTCTTCTCCGCATATAGGGCACTTTTCTTTTTTGTCTCTTTTTTGCTCCAGAGGGATTCCAAGGATTCCTGCACCGATTACGTCTTCCATAGCAAGTCCGCATTCTCTCTTTCCGCACCAGGGAATTGTGGCAACACCAATCTGGATTTTTTCTTTTACTTCTTCAAGTTCGGCGCAGTCAAATATGCGGTTTTCAAGTTCGACTTTCGCTTTTTGATACAGGCTTTCGTGGATTGCCTCAAACTTTGAACTCACGCCAGCTTCGATTTCAGAGAGCGGGATCTGTTCTTTTTCTCCGGAATCTCTTCTTACAGCTACAGCGACATTATTCTGAAGGTCTCTGGGACCGATTTCGAGCCTGAGGGGTACGCCTTTCATTTCCCACTTGTAGTACTTTGCTCCGGGACGAAGGTCACTTGCATCGATTTCGACTCTGACCCCGGCTTTAGTCAGGCGTTCCTTTACATCCTTGCAGGCTGCAAGTACCTCTTCAGCTCCCTTCTTGAAGATAATAGGGATAATTACAACCTGTACAGGCGCGATCTCAGGGGGCAAAACCAGCCCTTTGTCATCTCCGTGGATGGAAATCGTAGCTGCAATCGACCTTTCGGAAATCCCGTAACAGGTCTGATAGGCATAACGCTGTTCGCCATCAGGAGCTTCATACTTAATGTCAAAAGTCTTTGCAAAGTTATCTCCCAAATGGTGGACTGTACCAATCTGAAGGGTCTTTCCATCAGGCATAACTGCATCAAGAGCATCTGTGTAATCTGCGCCCGGGAATTTATCCCAATCAGGTCTCCTTGAGCGAAGCACAGGAACTCCAAGCCTGCGGTATATTTCAGTATAGAGCCCAATAGCTTCCTTAACCTGAGCTTCTGCATCTTCCCAGGTAGCATGGACTGTATGGGCCTCTTTAAAGGAAGTGATCTCTCTAAGCCTTATCAAGGGACGTGTATGTTTTGTCTCATAGCGGAAAGTATTGACTATCTGATAAATTTTAACAGGGAAATCAGCATGTGACCTGACCCACATTTTGTACATCGGATAAATGGCAGTCTCACTTGTTGGGCGAAGAGCCAGAGGGATATCAAGGGGATCTCTTCCGCCGTGGGTTACCCAGTATACCTCGTCTTCAAAACCTTTAATATGTTCGGCTTCCTTCATGAACTCATTTTCGGGGATAAGTAGAGGGAAGAGAGCTTCCTGGTGTCCACTGTTGTCAAGAATTTCTCTTATGATATTATAGGTATTTCTTCGGATTGCAAAGCCGAAAGGGTACCAGACATATAATCCTTTTACAGGATAGCGGACATCCATTATTTCGGCCATCCAAAGGAGTTCGTTATACCATTCGCTGAATTCCTCTTTTGGAGGGAGTGCTGCTTCTTTTTCACTTTCTGCCATACCTTCACCGTATTATAGCAATCTGAAATAACTCTTAAATTCTTAAATTCATTGAACAAACTTTCAAATTGACCAACCTGGTTACTAAACTAATTTGGCAAGTGTTTAAATTGACCAGGTAGATATTAATTTGATCAATAGATGTAAATCGATCAAATAAATTGTTAAATTGACCAAATAGACGTTAATTTGATCAATACAGGTAAATCGATCAAATAAATTGTTAAATTGACCAAATAGGCGTTAATTTGATCAATACAGGTAAATCGATCAAATAAATGTTTAAATTGACCAAATAAACGTTAATTTGATCAATACAGGTAAATCGATCAAATAAATTGTTAAATTGACCAAATAAATTTTTAAACTTGTCTGGTTTTCTTTCCCTCCGGAAATTCTAAAGGAATATCTCTGGGCAGCCACCTTTTGAGTGGGTGACATTTTGAGAGATGGAACCTTGAGAATGTGGCATCCTGAGGTGAAATTACATTCATAACCATCAGTATGCCTGCCTTTATGAAATAGAAGTTAATAACTATATTGGAAGTATGCCCTTTGGAAGTATGCCCTCGGAACTTGTCAGTCTGTGAAAAACCGGAAAAAAGAATTAATCTCCGAGGGGCTGAACATTGTCTGAGACATCGTTTACGAGCTCGGATTTGTTAACATCGAAAACGACCATGCCGGTGTTTAGCGTCTCGGCTTCTTCTTCGGAGAGTCTGGTAGCCTTTACTTTCTTTGAAATGATCGCACTGTTTCCGAGAGGATCTTCGACTATGACTGTGATTTTTCTCTTGCCCTCGATCACATCTTCAAGCATACACAGGAGCTCCTCGCTGCGTAAGGATTTCTCTTTGTCTCCCTTTACCCACCTGCTCGCAGTCAGAAGAACATCCCGGACTCGTTGCAGTACGCCTTCAATATTCGTTACATATGACTCCGAAACTGATCCAGGTTCGATGGTAACTCCCATTTCCGGGATGCGGATTGTACCTGAGGTTGAACGGATGACCCTTGCATCCAGGTCTTCACTGGTTTCAACTGGCATCTCATAGCGCATGGGCTCCTTAATCGAGAGAATCATGGTATCTGCAAAACGGAAACTGCACTTGCATCTTGCACTGATATGCATGATCTCCCCGAAATAGGGAATGTTATCTCTCTGCCAGTTCATCACCAGATCTGTATGGCATAGAGGGCAGCAGATTTTTGTTTCAAACCTTTCCTGTTTTAAGAAATCTTGATTCAATATTTTCCACCAGAAATCTTGGATCTGTCAATTTTAATGCCTGTAGGGGTTACAATTACGGTATTTCCTTTGACCCCTGCGATATCCCCATGAACATCGATAACAACGTCTTTCAGCTCTTTTAAAACTCTATCTCTGAGCAGGTCATCGCCTCTGATATTTGAAATATCTACAATCAAGATATTTCCGTTATAAATTTCCTGCTTGAGCTGGGATACCTGGTTGATATTCGAGATCTCTGCGATCTTTACATAAGTTTCTGCAGGTTCGTCCTCGAGAACTTCTTCATATTTGCTGAGATCAATCTCAGTGTAATCCTCGGGACTTGTTGGACTTTTTACATTGCTGCTGCCAAGGAGCTTGTCGATGAGTTTTGCCATTTATGCGCACCTATTATATTTTTTTAAAATTCGAATCGCACTGTCCTATATTGAAATCTATATTAATTAATTTTGCTATTATAAAGCTGATCCGGATTTTCATTCAATTTAAGGGAGTTCACATCCCCTGTCCACAGGTTTCATTCAATGAAATGTATTTTAGGGGACTTTCAGAATTCCGTGTTCCAGAGTTTGTCTCCTACATGGATTATAGACTTTATAGCTTTACCTGAAGTAGCTTCTACCATTTCTGGCCCTCCCATAATAGCTTTTCCAATTGCAAGAGGTTTTTGATGAGTCTCTTCCACTATGATTACGAGGTCTCCTTCTTTTATTTCGGGGTCAGCCGCCACAACTCCAGGAGCCATAATATCCGCGCCGTTTGAAACAAAACGGATAGCTCCTTTATCCACGGTTACAACACGTTTTTGAAGTCCCATTTCAAGAGCTCCGCGGACGGTAGGAAAAAGATGTCCTTCTATTTCAAAAAGCAAAGGCTTGCCGTCCACCAGAATAATGGAGTATTCCTCAAGGGTAATTTTTTCCAGGGTTTTGTCTTCCAGATATGACAGCTCTTCGCCGAAAGTGGATAAAAGGTCTTTCAACATTTTGTTCTTGATATTCTTCCTTAGCTGGACTCTTGACTTTACTTTCAATTAATCACCGGATTTTCAAATGTTATGTTTTGTTTATAGCATAGGGTTTTTGTGCCTTTTAAAACTTATGTGGAGCTCTGGAGTTCTCTGAAATAGATTCCTGTCATATTTTTGTATTTATACTCAGAGTATTTGTTCAGGAATTTTAGGTATTTTTACTCAAGTTTTATAAAGAACACTGAAAGCAGCGTAATGGCACTTCCGAGAAATAGGGCCTCATAACCTAAAGTCCCAAGGAAGAAGCTCCCAAGGACCGGGCCCAGCCCGAGCCCTGCATAAATGCCGGTATTGAAAAGCCCCATTGCAAAGCCGCTTGAGTTGATTCGGGAAACTGCCGTAATAAGCCCTACGACTGCGGCTCCTCCTCCTGCTCCTATAAGGAAGAAAGCCAGTAAAGGCAGTTTCACCGAGAGAAAGATACCCGCTGCTGCAAGGATTATTCCCATCCTTACTATATTTTTATAATTAAAATCTGCCCTGCCTGCAATCAGGGAACTGAGCATTGCAGCCAGATAAGAAACTGAAATTGCCAGCCCGAGCTCGGGTTTTGTCAGAAAGCTAGCACTGTAATCCGCATAGTTCGCATTTAACAGACCTGTGGTTCCATAAAGAAGTACCGAAATTCCCCAGATCTTTCCCAAGTCGGTTTGAAACATGGTTTTCCTGGACTTTACCAGGTAACTTTTTAATTCGGGAAGCAAAGAGGTATCCTGCTGGCTTTTTGCAGGACTTTTGCTTTCTGAGTGCGTAAATTCTTTTCCGTATCCGTTTGGAGAAAGCAACTCTCCGGCTTTTGAGAGAAGGAGAAGGCAGGAAAGCCCTGCAAGGAAAGTGAAGCTAGCTATTGCGGTTTTAATTCCAAATCCGGCAAGCACTCCTGAGAAGAAAACGCCTGCAGCTAGCCCAGCATTTAACAGGAAGTTAAACTCCCCAAGGCTTTGCTGGCTGTCTTCCCATTCTGCAAGTATGGAAAAAGCTGCAGGAAAAAAAGCCCCGCACCCTACTCCTTCCAGAAACCTGAAAATCCCAAGAATCAATGGAATGTCCGAAAATGTAATAACAAAACCTGCTAAAGCAGTAAGAAGCATCCCAAATCTGATTACCTTCAGGTTCCCTATCCTGTCTGCCAGAATTCCGAGGGGCACAAGAGAAAGAAAAGCTCCCATAAAGTATCCGGAAAAGATAAGGCTTGAAACCGCAACACTTCCGCTATCTCCTCCGGCAAGTTCCGGAAGAATAGGGATTACTGCGTTTGATAGGCCCTGGAGCGCAAAAACTGAAGAGTAAAGCGTTAGTTTTTTGAGGTTCATAGACTTTCCGATTATATGTACTCAGCCCTATGCTGATATTCGATTCAATGCTTATTATTTCTGTTTTCCAGAATTATTTTTACTTTTAAAAATTACTCTTATTTTAATAACTTTTCATGAATATCAGGAAATTCCGCGGAATAAATATCTTACGCAATATCTCTGTTATTCAATCAAAGGAAACTTGCTGAAATAAAACCTGATTAAGCAAATGTTACAAAAATAAGTTAAGCAAATATTACAGAAAGAAGTTAAGCAAATATTACAGAAATAAGTTAAGTAGATTTTTCACAAAGTTCTTTTTTAATTGGTGACGTTGATCTTGAAAATCGATGCACCAACTCAAGCACTCAGAATTTGTACATAGTTTATTCTGTAACAACTCCTGAATGTCCCTATCAGAAGAATCTTCAATTCTTCAACATAATACCAACTGCAAGGATGCACCCATTTGCTATAAACAGCTTTTCAAAACTCACGAAACCTGTAAAAAGTCCTGCAATAATTGGGGCAAGAGAAAGCCCTGCATATATAGTCGTATTAAAAAAACCCATTGCAAGACCTCTGTCAGCGTTCATTCTGGCAACAGCGAGGGCAAAACCTACAGTTGCAACTCCTGACCCTCCTCCAAGGCTTGAAAACCCCAGCAAGGGATATTTTATTGCAGAGAGAGCACCAAGGGCTGAAAAGCCCAGTCCAATTCGTATTAAGGTTTTTTCCTTTACTTTGAAATGTCCCCCAAACAGAGAGGTAATCATTGCACAGACATAAAGGCTGGAAATCGAGATCCCAAGTTGAGCTTTTGTTATAGTGCCCAGGCTGTAGTCAGGATAGTAGGCTACGAGCACTCCGATGGCTCCGTTAAGCAGAAAAGAACTGAGCCAGAGCCCAAAATTGCTACGGCTGAGGAGTTTCTTAGTTTCTCTGTAAGGCTTTATGAAAAGGCCGGAGCTTTTCAATGAACCTGCTTTCTCTGAGTTTTCAAGGCCAGCCAGTCCTCTGTACCTGGAAAACAGGCACGTGGTCAAAATGAAAGTAAGGACTGTAAAGATCAGGATTGCTCCTTTCAGGTAGATGTCTGCCAGCAACCCCGAGAGAAACGCCCCCGTAGCCAGGCCAGCATTGAAAAGAAAAGTCAACTCTCCTAGATAGCGTCCTGGGTTATTGAGTTTGGATAATATGGCAAAGGAAGCCGGTAAAAAAGCTCCACAGGCAGAACCTTCTATAAACCTTGCAATTAAAAGAACCCAGAGGTTTTCGGAAAGTAGAATTGTCAACCCTGAAATTACCGTTAGAATGATACCTAAAGCTATGAATTTAAAATTGCCGAACCTGTCCGCAAGAATCCCAAAAGGTAGCATTGTTCCCAGGGCTCCGAGGAAATAGGCGGAAAATAGCAGGCTTAAGGCGAATCCTCCAGAGGAATTATTACTCAGGCTCGCAAGCTCTGGAAGGATAGGGATAACAGCATTCGAGAGCCCCATTATGGCAAAAGCTGCTCCGTAAATCAAAAGCCTGTGAAGGTTCATAGCACTAAAAACCCTTAACCAGGTATTATAGTTTCTTGTCCGTAGTTTCTTGTTCGCAGCAGATCTTGAAAAGCGTCCTCTCAGAGGTTAAAATACCCGGAAACGATTTTTTTAAGGCCTTCTTCAGCCCTTTGCAGGACTTTTATCCATTGTATAGAATAATGCGTTAAAAAGATTAAATTCGGTTACTAATCCCTGGTCTAAACATACATCACATTCTAATTATAATAAACTGAATAGAATGGATAGCTATTTATATAATTAGTTTGAATAGGGGTAATGTGTAATGTGAGCGGGAAACTTTTTTCACATACCATACCCCCCACTCCCCATATGACCCCCCACTCCCCAACCCGCTCACACTACTTCTATTCATCAACTTAGTAAATGTCAATCTGATCTTTTTTTTGAAGTGTCAATGAAACTTTGTTCTTAGTTTTTAGCTTCTTAATCCACTGTTTCTTCAGAATTACAGTTAGCGTTCATCTCAAAACCACTTTTTGCTCTCAATCACCAGGATTATTCAGAACAAGGACTTCGCGAAAAATGTATCCTTTATGTGTATCTCCATTCGTTTACCTCATACACTCCACCACTAATCTAACCTTCAGCTTTCGTTTCAGCTATTTTTCAATTAGAAGTATAAACATTTCAAATCTAAACTTGTCCTCATCTACTACCTGACGATTTCTTTTAACAATCGCAAAAAGCTTGTTTAAGAATTCTTGTCAGAATATCAGTTCCAATTGTACTTTTATATGGACTGTAACTCGTTAAAATAAGATCTTCTTTTCTTATAAAAAGATGCTTTCCGCCAGAATAAGGTCCTTCAAATCCCAGTTCCTGCAATCTTTTAACAAAGGTTCACCAATCGATAGGGACTATTATATCGATTCTCAAATATATACATAATACGAAAATAAATACAGTTTATTACGCAAATATTATTTTAAAGTCACATGAAATTTTGTAACACGGAAAACGCAGCCGGTCGCAAAGTGATTCTATCTGGATATTACAACCACGGAAAACACGGAAAGCACGGAAGAAACACGCCTTTACTACTGATTTCCGTATCTTCCATGCTTTCAGTGGTTTTCAAAAAATTCATTTCGGACATACTTTGGAATCGATGCACTGGTATCTAAGCAATTTAGTTATGGTTCATTATAATTAAGAATGGGACTAAGGATGAAATGTTGTCTATGTATTAACGCATCATAACTAAGTTGCCATGACATTAGTGTTGAATCAACAACGGGCCAAAAAAGAGAAGAACGATATATTTTAGATAGTGGGTTATCTATCAAATCTGACAAACACTTTTTACCTTTTTTGAGAATCATTTTTTCAAGAACCTTTCTTGTTCAAGAACCGTTCTGTTTAAGAGCCATTCTTTTCAAGAACCGTTCTGTTTGAGAATCATTTTTTCAAGAACCTTTCTTGTTCAAGAACCGTTCTGTTTAAAAGCTATTATTTTCAAGAACCATTCTTATGCTTACGGTTTTCAGTTGTTGTCCTGCCTCACAACTTTTTTGGTCTCCCTACTTCTAGAAATTAACAAAGTACTCCAGAAAAATACTTCCTGCACTTCCCTTTTATAAATATTACAGAAAGCCCGGGAAGCGCAAGTTTTGCCAGGATCAGTTCCGAAAGTTTGGTATTCAAGATCGTCTTTTCGACTTCATTCCCTGATTCTGTCCCATTATCAGCTTTATCAGTCACTTTTTCTGTTGAAGCTCTATCCACTGCTTTCTCTTCACTGGCATCGATATCAAAGACTGAAACGTCAGGGGTTACTGCCTCAACCACTTTCCTGAGATCGGGAACGTCCTGCCCGCCGGTCATGGCTGCAACCTCATTCTGGAGTACAAGCACAAGCACATTGCAACCTGTAGCCGCGGCGCTCAGGAGCCCGAGAATACCCGAATGCGCCAGAGCGAAATCTCCGATAACGGCTATGCCCTTTTTCTCAAAGCCACATGCAACCGAGATTGCCGAGCCAAGAGCAAAACTCACATCAACTGCCGCAAGGGGCTCGGGTGCACTCCGGACGGAACAGCCCATATCGCCGGCAACCCGCACGTCAAGCGTGCTGAGAAAGCGGTAAAGTGGAAGGTACGCACAGTCATTGCAGATCCCAACTCTGCTTTTCTTTTTCGCTTCGAGAGAAGTAGTATCTGCAGGTTTTAAGATCTCTTCTTCGATATGCTCAAGGGCAAATTCAAGATTTTCAGTTTTGACCTGCCCGTATGGAAGATGTCCTGTCTTTTTCCCACAAACCTTGCCTGTAATCCGGATCTGTTCCTCTATAAAAGGCTCGGACTCTTCTACAACGAGTACCTTCTGATTGCTATTCAGAAAAGCCTTTATCTTTTCGAGGGGAAGAGGGTTTACAAGGCCGATGGACAGGTGAGAAATCTCAGGATGAGAAATCTCAGGGTGAGAAACCTCAGCATGAAACTCATTCTGCTTTTTCAGTAATTCTTCCACGACCGAGGACATGAAACCTGAGGAAATGATCCCCAGATATCCATGCCCAGAACCTGATCCTTCTCCTGCATTTTTTGCTGTCCTTTTCCTTATTTCATTTAGGTCGGTGTTTTCAGCTTCCGCTTCCAGCAGAGGGTAGGTTCTGGAGTGAAAAAGCCTGTGTTTTTCTACCATTCGGTTTTTCCAGATTGAACGGTCAAACTCAGGATGAGGAGAGGAAGACTTCTGAAGGCGGTTTATTTTTCCTTTATTTTTTTCCAGCCCGTCAGTGACCCTAAGAAGAACAGGTGTCCTCGTCTCTTCCGAAAGCTCGTAAGCCCGCCTCAATGCCCTGTATGCCATATCTGGCGAAGCCGGGTCAAACACTGCTATCTCTGCTATCCGGCCATACCAGCGAGAATCCTGTTCATTCTGAGAGCCCTTTGCACCCGGATCATCTCCTGCAATTATGACAAGGCCGGCTCCTATGGTGTGGGTGACCGAGGTTATAAGAGGGTCTGAAAGTAGGTTCATCCCCACATGCTTTACAAGCACAAGCGCCCTTTTGCCAGAAACTGATGCTCCCAGAGCGGTTTCAAGGGCAACTTTCTCATTTGTTAGCCATCTGGCACTATAATCCGGTATTTTGGGGGCATCTCGAATTATCTTGAAAGCTGCTGCCTCCTCAAGAGCCAGAGTTTTTTCTTCCGAGGCTTTTAAAAGTTTTTTTTCCGCGGTTTTTCTTAAAAAAAGTTCCATAAGGGAAGTAACAGGATACCCGGGGACACCGGTTACGAAGCTGACATCACTGTCAAGGGCTGCAAGGTAAAGGGCTTCAAACCCTGTGTATTCTGGTGCTTCTTTTTTTTCTTTCAAACTGATCCCACGCTGCGGAATTCAGAAGATGCCGAATTTAAAGTTTCGTAAAATCCGGGTTGAGACTTGAGTTCCATCTGAAGTTCCATCTAAAGTTCCATATAAATTAGTGTTCAAGCAATTTTAATCCGGTTTGAGGTTTCTATTTCGGCGTCCTTGGTTTTTTATCCTGCTTTCTTAGGTTTCTTAAACGTTGTTTTCAAGTTTCTCTATGGCAAGAGGCTTAATCTCAGTACCCGGAATTATGGACTCATCAGGCCTTCCGAACCAGGGGAGAGAGGCAAGTGCACCTATTACTCCATTGCCGTCAAGCAGAACTTCCACACCGTTTTCTCTGGCGCACTGCAAAGCCTCGGCTTTCAAGATCCTTTCAGTCCGACAGCGGTTGCTGTATTTATATAATCCTTTTGCATAGAAATCCGAAAGGACGACCAGTCCAGTTTGGGATGAAGCTGTGTATTTCTCAAGCGCTTTTTTGAAGGTATCTATCAGCCTTGATTTCGCTTTTTCATTCACACAGCCGAATTCGAGCACTGTAGACATGCAGTTCTGGGTTTTTTCCGGAACCGGGAAAAGCTGGACAAGAGAATGAGAAAGATAAACAGCTTCATGGCAGTCCAGTTTTTTTGCAATATTGTGGGTCAGGGTCCAGGTGGCTCCTACGTCTTTTGAGTCCGTGTCGTCTATACCTATTAGGACACGGTCCCTGCGCGGGATTACAATTGTCCCCCTTGCGCATTTTTCGCCTCCTGATTCGGAGATTTTATAACGAAGAATTCCGTCTGCAAATGCCCTGCAACGGGTTGCGCCAACACCTCCGCCTCCTAACCCGGCATAGGTGATCTCCACCTCATCCCTTTTCACGATCACTGATTCGATACCTGCAGCCGCGACGGAAGGTTTGAGTTCCAGGTTTGAGGTTCCGGTTTTCATGAAATAACGGATCATATTTCCAGTCGAACGGGCTTTCAGGACAAGGGGCGCTTTTGCATAATGGTAAAGGGACCAGCAGGCCCCACTATAACAATTGGAGTGCTCAATTATCTCTGCATACTCATTTGCTGCGTCACAGATAGCATAAATGCCTCTATAAGGCACAGTATAAGGGTCATCCAGGATTACTTCCTCAATATCCCTGCTGTCCAGTGCACAGGCGTTTATATGTTTTGTAATTCAGAAAACCTCCTTTTTAAGGGAATAAGAAACTGGGAGGGAAATTTGTTTAATCGAAATGCCCGTCTCTTAAGATATATATAGATATCGTAATTTTAGTAAATTCGATAAGGTGAAATTCGATAGTACCGACTTGGCCGGACGATAAACTGCGTATAAACAACTTAATTCTGATATTTGACTATAGACCCTGATAATAGAAATCCACAGGTTCTAATTTAATAAATCACTCGCGCTCGATATGAGCTAACCGTTATAAAATAACTATTTATCTTTCTATCGGTAGGTTTACTTGCGTCTTTTGTTCAGGAAATTTAAAGGGCAAATTTAAAGGGCAAATTTAAAGGAGACCTTGAAACCTTATTTTAATCCATTTGAAACGCTCAATTACGCTCAACTATTATGGATTTTTTTCAATATCCACGCCATATTTTGGCCAAGGTTTTTCATATTGTCAATGCCTTCTTGATCCTGTTCTACCTCTCCGATAGCGTTTCCGTAAGCCATATTCCAGTAACTCGACCCTACAAGAAACATTTCTTTGCTATATAGAAAATTGTTCAGGGTATCAAAGGCACTTATAGCACCGCCCCTGCGAGCAGCTACAACTGAGGCTCCTACTTTATGCTTGAGAAGCCCTCGATTTCCTGCAAGTACAATACTCGCTCTGTCTATTAAGGCTTTCATTTGAGAAGTTACACCAGCTGAATATACCGGTGACCCTAGAATAATTCCATCTGAAGCAAGCATTTTTGCAAAACACTCGTTAAAAAAACCATCCGTAATCACACATTGCTTATTTTTGTTTTTATGGCAAGCCCAACAAGCTTTGCATCCTTCTATGTTTTTTCCAGATAGTTGAATGAGTTCGGTTTCAATGCCCTCTTTTGTCAATTCCTCAAATACTGTTTGAATCAGGATTGCAGTATTGCCGTCTTTTCGTGGGCTTCCGTTAATGCCTATAACTTTCATAGTCTTCAACTACTTTTATTCAACTATTTTTTTTCAACTACTTTTTTCAGCTACTTTTTCAACTACTTTTTTCATATGATTTTTTCAACTACTTTTTTCATATGATTTTTTCAACTACTTTTTCAGCTGTTTTTTCATATGATTTTTTCAACTACTTTTTTCAGCTACTTTTTTCTTATTTCTCAGCTTGTGATTTCATTTGAGAGTTTTTGCATTGAGAGTTCCCTATTGAATTCTCTACATTAAACCCTTCTATATTAAGAGTCTCTACATTCGGAGTTCAGGTCGTTAAGTCACTTCATCTTACAAAGCCTTCATCTTTGAGGCTTATGTATCTTCCTTCCCCGATAATAATATGATCAAGCACGTCAATTCCAAGGAGTTTGCCTCCTTCTACCATTTTCTCAGTAACCATTATGTCTTCTCGGCTAGGACTTGGGTCCCCGGAAGGATGATTATGTACCATGATTACCGATGCTGATGATTCCATAAGGGCGGACTTGAAAACTTCACGCGGATGAACAATACTCGCATTCAAGCTGCCGATAGATATGACTTCTTCTTTCAGGATCTGATTTTTTGTATCAAGGCAAAGTGTTATAAATTTTTCTTTTTTTTGTTCGCGCATTTTAGGGTACATGAGTGTATATACATCCTTTGGCGAGCAAACTTTTCTTTTTGGCTCATCCACAAAAGTCTCAAGCCGGCGGGCAAGCTCGAAAACCGCAGCTATCTGGGCAGCTTTTGCCTTTCCTACCCCATGAACCTTCATAAGCCTTGAAACATTTGCAAGACTAAGCTGCTTGATGCTGTATTCTGAGAATATTCGGCTGGACAGGCTGACAACATTCTCTTTATTTGACCCTGTCCTCAGGATAACTCCAAGCAGTTCTGCGTTCGAAAGCGATTCCGGCCCGTTTCGAATAAGCCTCTCCCTTGGTCGTTCCTCTTCAGGGATATCGTGAATTCTGACCTTATTTATTTCCATAATCAACCCCCTCTTTTCCCGTTAACGGAAAATTTCTCTATAAATCCAAAATTTAAGTTAGTCAAACAAGTTAGTCAAACAAGTTAGTCAAACAAGTTAGTCAAACAAGTTAGTCAAACAAGTTAGTCAAACAAGTTAGTCAAACTTTTAATAAATAATATCAAAGTTTCAATATTTGAATCTTCACAAAACACTCTCAAAAATTAAAAGAATAATGAAATGCCGGCCCTTACTTATACCGGAAAGTGCATAACGCTCTTTGATGAAAGTCATTTCAGTTGTCGGGTATAAAAAATCGGGTAAGACATCCGTAGTTTCAGCTCTTGTCCGGAATCTTTCCGGGTTCGGAACTGTGGGTACGATAAAACATATGGGTGAGCAGAGTCTCAATCCAGCAGAAACTGACACAGGCAGGCACTTTGATGCCGGAGCTGACACGGTAATAGGAATAACAGGCACAGAAGAAACAGGTACTGAGGTTGTCAGTTTTTCCAGAGACCTGAACCTTGAGGACGCGCTTGACATGCTTTGCGACCAGGGGCTTGATTTTGCTGTGGTAGAGGGGTTCAAGGAAAGCAATCTTCCGAAAATTGCAATTGGCGACCTTCAGGGCGTTTCCAATGTCGTTTTCAGGCTGCCGGCCGAAATCGATATGCACGAAGAACTTACAGGCTCGCTTGTAGGAATAGCCCTTGCACAGCCTGACCGGTACACCCTAGAAGCCCTTATAAAGAAAGTCCGAAAAAATCCTGCCATCCGAAAAGCAGGCGCAATCGGCACATTTACCGGCATTGTCCGCGAGCTGGCTGGAAACGAGAGAACCTCCAGGCTCGAATTCGAGAAATACGAACCAGAAGCTTCAAAAATCCTTGACCAGATCCGGGAAGAACTCAAACAAAAAGAAGGAATTCTTGAAGTCCTTATCCACCATAAAGTAGGCGTTATCAAAGCCGGAGAAGACATAGTATACATTGTTGTCGCAGCCGCCCACAGGGCAGAGCTTTTTTCCGCCCTCAGCGAAGCTATTGAACGCCTGAAAATTGAAGCTCCTATCTGGAAGAAGGAATTCACGGAAAAAGAAGAATTTTGGGTCCACGACAGAGAACATCCTGAAAATTAAAGGAAAAAATAGATCTAAGCAGAAAGGAAAATAGAAAATATAGAAAAACCCGGAAATGATCCGATGTGCGGAAAAACAGACTTTAAAGAGACAGAAACCGGAAAAACAGAAGTAATAAAAGCTGAAATTAAAGAAGCCGAGCCCGAAAAAGAACAAACGAAATTCAGAAGTGCCATCGTGCTGGCAGGCGGCAGGGGCAGGCGGATGGGCACAGTCGAAAAAGCCCTGCTCAAATTCGAAGGAAAAACAATTATTGAGCACCTGCTGGAAAACCTTTTTCGGGTTGTGGACGAGGTTATTATCTCGTTCCGGGACATAAATCAGGAAGAAAAGTTCAGACCTGTGCTTGAAAAATTCCCTGCCCGTGAAATCCGTTTCTGTTTTGATACTCTGGAAGACGCCGGCCCCCTTGAAGGCATCCGGGCGGGGCTGCTTGAATCCAGAGCAGAATATTCTTTTGTCTGCGCGGGAGATATGCCTTTTGTAAATTTCAGGGTTGTAGACCTGCTTTTTGAGAAAGCAAGCGGACACGATGCTGCCCTTCCAAAACGGGAAGATGGAAAATTTGAGCCTCTCCATGCGGTTTATTCAAATAAATTGATTCCTGAAATTGAAAAAGCCTTTGAGAACGGAAGGTGTTCGGTACTTACGCCGGTTTTTGAAATGAAGGATGTTGTTTTTGTTGAGGTTTCGGAAATAAAAGAATTTGATCCTGAACTGAGGACTTTTATGAATATTAATACGGTTGATGAGATGCAACGTTTTATAGAGCTTTCGAGCAAAAAAGAAAAATCATAACAAATTCGATTACACGTTCGGGATAATTTTTGAAATGCTGAATTCACAAAACATCGCTTTCTGTTTTTTTACCCCATATTTTTCGGCTATTCTACACTATCGATTAAAATCGAAAGTTATTTAGATGACAATCACTTCTATTTTTTGAATTAGTTTTCATTTTATGTAATAGATTTTCAATAATTGCGGTTTCAAAGACTTATTAAATTTTTTAATTTTTCTTTAGGCAGGGACTTCAGATGGAACTAAATGAAATCAAAGATCTGATTATAAAAGCTAAAGAAAGTAACGCGACTACACTAGACCTTTCATCCAAAGGACTGACTTCGTTGCCGCCGGAAATCGCAGAACTCAAAAATCTTACTACACTTAACATACGTAATAATGTATCCTCTTCAAATTGTATGGGCGAAAGCAGTAATGTATTTTCGACCACATAAAAACTATAATAGTAGTTCCATTTTCCCTTATCATATTTTGGAGTAGAAAAATGGAACTTGAAGCTTTAAAACAATTGCTTGCTTCACTGGACATCAATCCTGATGAAATTAAAGATGAAAGATATGCCAAAGCTTTTCGCATTTTGTTTGCTATAATTGAAAAACAGAATGAAGAGATTGAATTCCTCAAGGCAGAGAACCAGAAGCTTCGAGATGAAATCAACTTACTCAAAGGTGAAAAAGCCAAACCTAAGATTCGTGGCTCTAAAAAGCATGAAGACATTTCTTCTGAAAAAGAGAGAAGAAAAAGAAAGATTCCATAGGATAAAGAGCCTAAATCTAAACTGGACAAAGTAGAGGTTCATCGAACTGAAACATGTAAAGTTAATAGATCCAATTTACCCAGTGATGCGTATCTTAAAGGTTATAGAGACGTAATAATTCAGGATATATCCATAAAGCCTGAGAACACAAAATACAGGATAGAGATATTTTATTCTCCTTCTGAGCATAAAACATATGCAGGAAAATTGCCACAAGGCGTAAAGGGTGAGTTTGGTCCTGGGATCAAATCTCTTATAATCACTCTTAATCATGTTGCTAATGTTTCAGAACCCAAGAAACAAGAATTCCTAAAAAATATCGGTGTCCATATATCTAAAGCCACTATTTCTCTGACTCTTATA
>NZ_WJBJ01000017.1:38616-66260 GCF_020804205.1 Methanosarcina sp. DH1
TAACAATGCAGCGGAACTGGCAGCAAGAGCAAAGGTCAGAAAAAGAGATGTGAGCCTTCAAACCATAACAGAGGAAGGAACAAAAGCAAATGATACATTTATGACGATTATTCAGACAGCAAAGAAACTGGGGGTAAGTGCATATCAGTACATATGCGATAGAGTCAGCAGTATATGTGAGATGCCATCTTTAGCTCAAATCATCAGAGAAAAAGCTCAGTGAGTGGAAATTGAGGGGTTTCCACTCAATTTGAAGAGGATACTAAAAATCAGCTAAATATAAAAATCAGATAAACATAAAAATCAGCTAAATATAAAAATCAGATAAAAAAAATCAGCTAAAAAAATTAACTAAATATAAATTTAAAATTTTTCAGGGATAGAGTCCCAGACCTTTTCTGGATATATTTATTACTTTTCTATGGAAAACAACTAATAATGATAGGTCTTTTCATCAAAGTACTTGATTTCGCGCTTCCAGTACTTGCAATGATTTTTGTGGGGCTTGTGGGTACAAGCGTACTTGTAGAACTCGGCCTGATGCAGAAATTTTCCAAGCTTGTAAGCCCTATCTTTGCCTACACTAACCTGCCCGATACCTGCGCTTCAGCTTTCCTGGTATCAATAGGGTCTACGGTAGCTGCAAATAGCATGCTTTTTCAGGCAAAAAAAGAGAATTGCCTGGAAAATCGAGAGGTCTTACTCTGTGCGATGATGAATTCTACGCCTGTTTATTTTCGGGAACTTTTCACTTACCAGATTCCGATAGTTCTGCCTGCACTTGGCCTTGTGGTAGGGGGATTTTATTCTATTGTATTCGTGGTCACAGCAGTATTCAAAATCCTGGTAATTGCAATTGCAAGCAAACTGTTCCTTAAAGGCAACTCCTGCAGAATCCCTGAACTGCAAAACAGGGAGAAAATATCCTTGAAAAGTGCGATAATCCGGGCTTTCAGGAAAGAGTTCAGGATTTTTTTAAAAATTGCAGGAGTTTACGTTATTGCAACTACCATTATTTTTGTACTTCAGGAACAGGGTTTTTTTGAGATTTTCAGTGTGCTCCCCCTTGCTGAATTTTTTAAAATTCCTCCTGTGTCCATTGTCCCGCTGACAAGCTATGTGGCTAGCCCAATCCTGGGAATCTCACTTCTGGGCCCTATGATTCACTCAGGAGAAATTACAAACATACAGGCAATGATTGTGCTCATGCTTGGCAGTATGTTCATGCTCCCTATTTTTGCACTTCGAAGCCAGCTTCCAGGAAAAATAGCGATTTTCGGGACTCAATTGGGCTTTCAGATTGTCATATACTCAATGGCAATAAGCGTGTTTGTAAGGCTCGCAATCCTTCTAGTACTTCTAAGTATCGCTCCATAATTCAGAGGCTATCAGTGGGAGCTAGCGGCGCAAGAGCGTAGCAGTACGGAAGATAGCGGTGTAGGGGCAGTGGTACGGAAAATAGCGGTGTAGGGGCAGTGGTACAGAAGATAGCAGTGAGGAAATTGTCAGGAGGAAATTTCTCTCAAGGTCTGTGACCAAGAATTGAACAGGGAGTTATAACAGAAAAGATATTAAAAAAATAACTAAAAATTACTTGTATAAACTTAAGAAAGATATAAAAAATATGTTTGTGAACGGGGTTTTTTGGAGGAGGTTAAAATATGTTGGATATAATTATTGTCAATAACAATTGAGTTGAGCTTACCCGTTCACCACCCCTCAGTGAGGGTTAAGCTATATATAAGTGTTCTGGTGCGCAAAAAGAGAATTCCTTTTTGTGCCATAATTGGAGGGAATAAATTCAACGTCAAGGGTTTTTTGTCCTTATATAGCTAATAAACGGAATTAATACAGTAAAACAATATTAATACAATAAAATCAATATTAAAACAATACTATTTTTTCTGTTGTATATCAGGGTTAAGGTAATCTTAATTAGTAAAATAATAAAACTTAACGAAAAAGTAATTTATATATGACTCTCTATATCAGTATTGGGAGATGTATTTTCCCGGCAAGTGTGAGTAAATATCGAAATGTTTGCACAAGAGAGATTTTCCACGGATGTAATAGAAAGCTCCAGAATAAGAGTTTGTGCAATGTAGTGTAAAAATATAATTCTAATAATTGTAATGTAAAAATTGTAACGTAAAAATTGTAACGTAAAAATTGTAATGTAAAAATTGTAATGTAAAAATTGTAATGTAAAAATTGTAATGTAAAAATTGTAATGTAAAAATTGTAATGTAAAGATTGTAATGTAAAAATTGTAACGTAAAAATTGTAGCGTAAAAATTGTAGCGTAAAAATTGTAATGTAAAAATTGTAACGTAAAAATTGTAATGTAAAGATTGTAACGTAAAAATTGGGGGATTTTATTTTGGAAGGCAAAAGTTACGACAAGATAATGATTGCAACTGACGGTTCGAAACAGGTAGAAAAGGCAGTCGAGGCAGCAGTTCAGCTTGCTAAGTTTACTGGAGCAAGACTCTACGCCGTATACGTAATTGCCTCAGCGGGCTATACTCCGAGAAATTTCGGGTGGGAGGAGTCTCTGAGAGAAATTCTCAATGCTGAAGCGAAAAAAGCCGTTACTTTTGTTGAAGAGGTGGGAAAAACTTTGGGGGTTAAGGTCGAACCTGTAATTCTGGAAGGGCATCCTGCAAACAGAATTATGGAATTTGCAGAACAGGAAGACATGGACCTTATAGTTATGGGCTCGCTTGGAAGAACCGGGCTTGACAGGTTCCTGCTTGGGAGCATAGCTGAAAATGTAGTAAGGCATTCAAAAACACCTGTAATGGTCGTAAAAGGCGAAGCCGAAAAAGAAAATTGAAAAATGATAAGAGCCAGAAATTCTCATTCGTTTTAGGGCGGCCATCCCCCCCCTAAACAGGTTGTTCGACAATAACCTTCGGTAATTAACCTTTGGTAATAAGAGTTTTCTGTTCAATTAATATATTACTTATTTTATACTGATTCTTTGATATTATTTGTGGTATTCATCAAATCTTCAAAAAATCAAGTATAGACTTTACCTCCAGATATTCGAGATCTTATTCCTTCAGATCACATTTCTATTTGGTTGAGTCTTTATAGATAAGATGGATTTTAGTTAATTTTAAATTAGGTCTAATGGTTCTGGACATCCTTCATATCATCCATGTATAATGTGTAAGATTTTGCTTCAATCCATGTAAGATTTTGCTTCAATTCATGCTTGAGAGGGGATGTCGGTAACCATCTCCTGATGTAATTAAATTTCATGCATATTTGGAACAGGCCAAAATTAAGGCCGGCTTCTAATGCAAAATCGATAGCTTTCAAGCAAGAAAATTCCTTAACCGATGACCAATAAATTAAATTTTTAATTCTTCCCGATCATTACTTGTTGTATATTACTCGTGATATTTTTGAAGCATAAGTGGCCAATTTTTGCAGTCTTTCGCAAATTCTAAGTCTGCATAATATTCCGAAACGGGAATAAGTGGCGGAATTAAATAGATTGATGCTCCACAACATTGGTCGTAGCCATTTCCGAGATGCGATTCTGCAATAATGAATTTTTTCGAATTCGGTTCGAATTCAGTGATAACTTTTTGTATCGCCTGATTTAGATTATCGTCCTGAATTAAACCTGATAATACCTTGCAGAAATGAGACACATCCCATAGAGAGTAGGTGCAAAAGCTCTTTGATTTGTTTTGAGCATTCTGCATATTATTAATTACATCAGGCATCTTATCGATCAATTCTTTAGCCAGCAAATCTAAACTCTTTGTGGCATCTTTAATTCTTGAAAGGTCGAAAGCCGACTGAGTCACATTAGATTGGCCCCATTTTTTGTAAGTTTCTGTATAAACCCTCACGATCTCACAACAAATATCTGGCGTTGAAATCTCCGGGTTTTTGGACAGAATGTCAAGTATGGCTTCGTATGGCCATCCTTCATTAGGCTCATTTGCTTCAGATGCAACAATATATTTTACGTATGGTGCTGCTTGATAGGCCACCTCGAAGTTACTCATAAGGCAAGCATCCATGCCCAGAATATCCAAAGGTTGTCCAATTATTTTTTTTGCATGAGCAAGGATTTTGCCCAGCTCTATTGTGTCTAGAGAATGGCCAGACCCATCATCGATACAGATCTCCCTCAATTCCGGTAAGTCCAAATTAAGGATATTACTGATAGTCGTATTGAATAAGGTTCTCTTTAATTCTGAAGCTGATAAAAAATTCGCTTCACGTACATTCCAATTCCTGGTCCTCTCATATCTAGCAAGCCTGTCAAAATCACCAGGCTTCCACCCCCCACCATGATTCCACAAAATCAATGCGTAGCGCTCGGCTGGATAATGTTCATAAGACCAGTCTATGAAATTCTCGAGAACAAGCGGATCTCCAGAGTCGGTTTTCCCTAAACATTCAACCTTCTCATTGATACCCCCACGTTGAATATAGAAACGTCTGGATCCTTCAATACCCGCATTATCAAATTGGACTAAAACATTAACTTCAGGGCTCGAGCCGACTTGCCTCATCTCTTTTAGATCTTCATCACCAGCCGTTGATAAATTATTATCGCCGGCCATATAAACCATGTACGTCCATTTGGCTTTCGTTTCCATTATCTTCACCTATTTATTTAAAAGTTAATCTAAAAACTCAAAACTATTTCTTCGAATCAAGTACTCTGTCTTCTAGTCAAGTACTCTGAGTGATCAAAGTTAAAATTCGGAAAATAATCCCCCACTTAATTCCCCACTCAAAACAACATAGAGCCGTATTTTATTGATTGTATTTTTTACCTGTAAAAGTGATGTTTTTTAATAGTTATTATATATAATTAAGAACATATAATTATTAGAGAATCTGTATTTAGGACTTATAGTTACAATTGCATGTAACCTGTATTGGCAGGCAGATATTAAAATGTAAAAATTAATTGTTAATGATGTTTTTGAAACTATAGCTGTATCTCACATGTTCATAAGATCACATATGTCCCAAACATGGGTTCATATAAAAGTGGAATTGTGGTATTGACATGTTAGGAACAAATTAGTTATATGGCAAAACAGATTCGAAAGGAGATACTCGAAGGAGATACAACGAAAATACAAAGTACTTGCCGAAAGCAGGATCTAAATAATAAAAAAGATCTCATGTAAAATAATTTTAATTAAAACCCTGGAGTAATAGTAATCAACCTTAGTAATCAACCTTAGTAATCAACCTATCAATTCTTGAAAAAAAAGAAGGCTCTTTACGAGCCCTTAACCTATAACACTCATATCCGAAACCCGGATAGAAGGTGTAATTATTCCTCCGACTTTCCTGACATCAAAGCCTGCTCCTGAGATCTGCTTCAAGAGTTCGAAAGCATTGCCCGAAATCATGAGAGATTTTATAGGCTTATCAAGTGCTCCGTCTTTAATTGTGAAGGCATTTCTGGCTTCTACGGAGAAATCTCCTGAAATCGAGTTTGCCGTGTGGGCGCCGATCACTGTGTTTACGAAGACCCCGGACTGCGTATCAGCAATAACATCCGTCTGAGGATAATCAAGAATAACGTTCCTGAGTCCTACTGAAGGAGGGCTTGTATAAGAAGACCTGGAGCTGTTCCCTGTACTCTTTACGCCTGCTTTTCCTGCAGTATAACTGTCATAGAGGTAAGTCTCAAGCACACCTTTCCCAATCACGGTAGTGCGCTGTGAAGGAACACCTTCGTCATCCGAAGCCGATGTTTCAATTCCAGCTTCAATGAGCCCGTCATCGTAAATACTGAGTTCAGGCACCGCCAGCTCTTCTCCGACTTTATCTATCAAGCCTGACCTTCCCTTCTGGACATTATCCGCGTCAAGCGAAGGAGCAAGTGCTTCTTCAATAATGTCTGAAATAGCAAACGGATGGAAAATCACATCAGTTTTTTGCGGTTCGATCTTTATTCCGCTATTAGACTTCAGGGCAAGATCGGCTGCATTCTTTCCGATGGCAAAGAAATCAATATCCAGAGAACGGGAAATCCCAAAGTCATAGGCTGTTGAAGCCTGCCCATTAACAGTAATGACATCCACAAAGCCGGAAACTGCTGTTGATTCCTCTTCGATTTCTATGCCATTAGTGTTCAGGATAAGTTGCTTGCCCTTTGACCGGGTAAAGCCTCCTGATGTTGGAAGCGTGCCTGGGACTTCTTTTGTGCCTTCAATAAGTGCCAGAGCATACTCAATACAGGATTCAAGCTCCAGAGTCTCGACTTTTTTATCAAAGATACCCGAGACAGTGGGATATTTCCCGTTAGAAGGAAGACTTACCCAATCAGGGTCGCTTTCCCTGACCCTGGCTTCGGCAACTGCGACCTCAACGGCATCCTCTATTTGTGCTGCCGAATTCGTGCTGGCAAAGCCAACGGCTCCATTTACTATAGCACGGATTCCTATGCCTTCCGAAAAACGGTCTTTAGCGTTTTCAAGGGCATCTTTTCTAAAGTTCACACCAGTTGAGTGGTTTGCAGCGTAATATATTTCAGCTTCTTCCGCCCCTGCTTTTTCCGCAAGCCTGAGGGCTTTTCTTGCAAGCTCGTACATCTTCAGGCACCTCCCACAAGGGCTTTTGAGATTGCAAGATGAGGAGAACCATCTGATACGGGTACAAGCTGCCCGGCTTTTCCGCATCTGCCTGCAGTCATTTTAAGGTCGTTACCCACAAGGGCCACATGGTTGAGAATCTCAAGAGTTTTGCCTGAGAGAGAAACGTCACGTATGAGTTCTGTGAGTTCTCCGTTCTTTATCAGGTACCCTTTTTCGGCATTGAACTGGAAAATCCCTTCTCCGGTATTTACCTGTCCTCCTCTTGAGCCTATAAGGTACATGCCGTCTTTTACCTCTTCAAGCATCTCTTCAAACCTGGCATCCCCGTTATCTATGAAGGTGTTGCTCATCCTGACAACGGGCATTGAATAGCCCTGAGCCCTGCAGTTCCCTGGAGTTCCCCCAAGTTTCGCTGCAGTTTCCCGGGAATGAAGATATGAATTAAAAACCCCGTTCTTGATTATTTCTGTCCTTTTTGATTGTGATCCTTCGGCATCAAAAGGATAGTATCCGAACTCGTGTAGGGTAGGGTCATCGATAATCGTAACAAGGGGAGATGCAATCTGTTCTCCGATCCGGTTTTCAAGGATGGAGTCCCCTTCGAGGACAAGATCGGCTTCAGATGCATGCCCCACGGCTTCGTGGGCAAAGACACCAGCCAGTTCCTGGTCAAGGATCACAGGCATTTCTCCACCTTTAGGGGTTTTTGCTTTGAGAAGTTCAATTGCGGAATTTCCTGCCTTGCCAGCAAGTTCCAGAACATTTTCTTTCTTGAAAAGCTCATACCCGTAACCAAAGCGGCTCTCTCTGCCTGCCTGGTATACTCCGTTTTCCGAAGCAACTGCCGAAACCGCAAAACCGACGTTCATAAGCTCATAAGCACCTTCAATTCCATCGGAACTCCTGTACTCAACTTTAAACTCGGATTCCAGGTACATTACCTTGGTACTGTTGATGCCTTTTACTTTTGCATGGGTTTCTATGCTTTTTAAAAGATCGACTTTTTCCTCAATAGGAACATTCCTTGGGTCGATTCTGACCTCAGGGAGATTCTTTACTTCCGGAGGATTTATGGTTGCGAGTTCCACGTCTTCCCTGGGTGTATGTGCGTTCATAGAAAAAGCAAGTTTTGAGGCCGCCTCTACGCCCTGTTTAAGGTCGACTTCCCCTTCCACAGATGTATAGCCCCAGGAACCACCACAGAGAGCCCTTACACCGGCCCCCCGTGTAAAGTTTCTGGATAGTTCCTCGATCTTTCCGTTATCCAGAATAATTGAGGTGGAACTGCCCTCAATTACCCTGCAGTCATAAAATTTAATATCCTGCATAATAGTCATGATCAGTTCCTGCACCCGAACAGGTTTTTAGCCTGCACGGAAGCGGGTGAAACCTCAGGAATATCGAAGCTGAGCTTTGTAATGTTTCGCAATTTTTCGATAATTGAGTTCTTTTTCGGACCTACAAGACTGTGTTCCATTACCTCCGCAATAGAGGAGACAGGAATAATCTGGATTTTTTCCTTGTACGCCTTTTCAATAAGGACATCTGCCTCGTTTGCTTTGGGGATAATTACTTTCTTAATACCGGCCCGGGCTGCAGCCTCAATTTTATAGGTAACTCCACCTACAGGCAGGACATCTCCCCTGACTGAAAGGGAACCTGTCATTGCCACGGTCTGGTCTACAGGAATCTTCTCAATGGCAGATATGACAGCTGTTGCAATGGAAACTGATGCACTGTCTCCTTCGACACCTTCGTAGGTCCCTACAAACTGGATATGGACATCATGTCTGGATACGTCAGTGCCTGTCATGTTCTTAATCACGGCAGAGACATTTAGCACTGCTTCCTTCGCAATTGTCTTAAGCTTACCTGTTGCTATAATACGCCCTTCGGCTCCGGAAAGTGCCGGGGTGACTTCGGATACTATGGGAAGTACAATTCCTGAATCTCCACCCATGACTGCAAGCCCGTTGACTCTGCCCACAGCAGAACCTTTTCTAAGGAAGGACTCGTAATCTTTGCGGTTTTCTAGATAACTATCTGCAAGCTGCTGCTCAATAGATCTTGCAATTCTTTTTGCTGCAAGTACGTGCTCAGCGGTTGTTAATGGAGCGCCTTCGGAATGGGCAATGTCTCCTGCCACGCGTACAAGCCCACCAAGGTCACGAAGCTTCAGGGTAAGGTGCCCTTTCCTGCCTGCCCGCCTTCTGGCTTCCCGAATTACTTCTTCCACTGCACCTTCGTCAAAGTGAGGGATGTGCCCGTCCCGAACAACTTCCTGGGCAACGAAACGGACCATTTTCTTCCGGTTCTCAGGAGTATCTTCCATAGAATCCTGCATGTAAACTTCGTAGCCGTAACCTTTTATTCTTGACCTGAGCGCAGGGTGCATCTTCTGCACAGCGTCGAGGTTTCCTGCAGACACCATAATAAAGTCGCAGGGTACTGGCTCGGTCTTGACAAGAGCTCCTGAACTTCTCTCGGACTGTCCGGTAATCGGGTATTCCTTTTCCTGGAGTGCAGTCAGGAGACTCTGCTGGGATTCCAGCCTGAGAGTGTTGATTTCGTCAATAAAGAGCACACCCTTGTGGGCCTTGTGGATATCTCCGGCTTCTACTCTGTCGTGAGCAGGAGTTTCAAGCCCACCGGACTGGAATGGGTCGTGCCTCACATCTCCAAGCAGAGCTCCTGCGTGGGCTCCGGTTGCATCGATATAAGGTGCATGCTCTTTGTCATAATTTGAAACCGCCAGTTTCGGGATCATCATTTCTTCTTTAGGCAAGAACTGGCGGGTTAGCATGAGAATCATGATACCTGCAATAATGCCCCAGAGTAATTGACCAACAAAATAAGAATAGATGATAATGCCCACAACAAAAAGCATCATGAGCATATTTCTGGCCTGAGCTTTCTTCCTGGCCTCCATCTTGTGAGCCATGACGATTTCTCTGCCCTTTCCGGCAGGAACTTCCCTTATTTTAGGATTGTTAAGGTCTTCCATGTTAGGATATACAAGGATGTCCTTTAGCTCTTCTTTTGGAAGAAGTTCTGCCATTGCTTTCGCAAGCAGAGATTTCCCTGTTCCTGGGGTCCCTATCATCATAATGTGCCGTCTCTGACCAGCCGCTTTTTTTACGACTTCGACGGCATGTTCCTGACCCAGCACCTGGTCGATAAGAAGTTTGGGTACATCTATATTAGAAGTATTTTCAAAAGAAAAGCCGATATCAACATATTCATAATCGTCCTGATCGGACTCAGACTCGGCCTTTACTTGATTGGATTCAGGCCCGGTCATACCCCCACCGGACTCCTCCTTCTTCTGATCGGCCGTAGACGTGTCTACATCCTGAACGGGCTTGCTGATGTTTTCAGCGGGTTCGTCCATCTTCCCCGAAGACTCGTCTATGTTCTGATTATTATTATACACCATGGTTAGCTCACATATTCGAACGTTATTCAATAGACGTTACTGATCGATATATATACTTGACGTTATCGAAAAAATAAATGCTTTTAGTGATAAAATGATTGGCAAAAGGAGATGCCACAATAACGAGTTCCTCAAGTTACTGTGACCCCTCCATCTTTCTGCTAATTATATTAACTTACTGCATATATAATTAACCTGCCAGTATGTCTCCCATTTGTAGAAATGTTTTATTATATATGATCAATAGGTACTTTTTGTTGTTATATTATTTGCTAGATTTTTTTGTTTGGCTATAAAATGTAATGGAAAATTAATTCTCAAATCATTTAGATAATTTCAACTCTTTTATGCTATCCCCCCTATATATACATTGAGCATTATTCGCTAATTCATACTAGAGTTACTTAAGAGCTGATTCATAACTGGTTTAGATCATTTCAGATCAGTTCAGACCGTTCAGATTAGTTCAGATAATTTTAAGTCAGTTTAGATTATTTTAGGCCAGTTTAGATTATTTTAGATTATTTCATATCAGTTCAGACCAGTTCAGACAATTTCATATCAGTTCAGACCAGTTCAGATCAGTTCAGACAATTTCATATCAGTTCAGACCAGTTCAGATCAGTGCAAGGTCAGTACAGACAATCTCAGATTAATTCAGACCAATTCAGGTCAGTTCAGAACATTTAAAACCAGTTATATCAGTTTAAGCCAGTTTAGACCCGTTAGCCCAGTGCATGTCGGTTTAGAGCTAGCTTAGAGGTATCAGGACCTAACTTTAAGCTATGTCCGCCGGCTGTCCATAAACCGGCATCGACAGCTATTTAAAAAAACAAGGGGCATTTTTCTCTTATGTCCAGAAGCAAGGTAAGAAATATTCTCCTTCTGAAGCAAATTCACAGTGCAGTAACCCATATCAAAAAAGGCAAGCTGGATAAAGCCCTTGAAACCCTAGATAAAGCAGAAGACTCTGCAAGGAAAGCAAAAGCCACTGACGCCGTATATTACATTCTTTTTATGCGCGGAGGCATCTATTATACTGAGTCGAAATACGATGAAGCCCTCGAAACCTACGAAAAGGCGCTTGATGCAGGCTCAGAACTTCTTAAAAACGATCCTGAAAACACCAATTACCAGCACTACATGGGTACAACTCTGAGCAATACCGGAAACCTTCTCAAAAGAAAAGGCGAAAATCCGCAAGCTGTGGAATATTATGTCCGCGCCCGTGAGACCTATGAAAACCTCCTGGCAAAAGAGCCTGAAAATGCAGTCTTCCGGTCTGCTGCCGGCGAGAACCTGAACAATTATGCAGCTCTCCTTACGGACATGGGTTCTTTTGAGCAAGCATGCGAAGTCCTCAGTCAGGCAATTGAGCTTTATGAAAAGCTGCTGGAAGAAAAGCCCGAGAACCTGGGCTATCAGGCTGAACTTGCAGTTGCGCTCAGCCGGCTTGGAAACTGCCTGGTCCAGCAGGGCCCGGAAAAATCCGATACTGCAAAACAAAGCCTTGAAAAAGCCCTGACTATGCAGGAAAACATCTTCAACCAGCAGCCTGAAGATGCAACTATCAAAGATGCTATTGCTTTAACCCGGGAAAGGCTTGAAAAACTGGAAACAATGAAAATACAGGAAAAGCCGGAAAACCTGGAAAACCTAGAGAATTCGGAAAATCAGGAAAAGCAAGAAAATCTGGAAGAACAGGAAACCTTGGAGAACCCGGAAAAACTGGAACAGGAAAAGCCAGAAAACCCGGAAAAACTGGAAGAACAGGAAAGGCCAGAAACTCTGGAAAACCTGGAGAATCCGGAAAATTCGGAAAAGCCTGAAAAGCTTTAAGGTTTTTATCTCAAATGTGCCGGCAGCGTCATAGAGAGCTGAGTCATAGAGGAAAGCGTTATAGAGCCTGTAATCTCTTAAAGCTTGCAACAGCCCGAACACTTTAATTTTTTAAAGGCTGTCCTTTGAAAACAGCAGCATGTGTACATAAAGCAAAATCAGCAGGCCTGCAACGACCCCTGAGAGGAACTGGAAAGTAAAGTACGAGTAAATAATCAGTCCAAGTACGAAGAGAGTAACAAGAATGTTTGCAAGCCGGACTTTCTTCCTCATCTGAGGATCTTGCGGAGTCCCGGTTTTTTTTTCATCCAGGGAACGTTCCCTGAAGTAACTCTTTTCCCTTTTCATTAGAAAATAAAGCCTCAGAATGAGAACGTCAATAACTATGCCCCAGAGAAGCTGTCCGATATATAAGGTATAAAAGAGGATAGCTGTGAGAAAGATACTCACAAGCAGCAGGTATATCTTTTCTTTTTTTCTAAACTCAGGAATCTCGATTCTACCCTCCCCCCGAATCTCGACCTTATTCTTATTTCATTTATCTGTTCACATTATTTACCTTTTCCCAGGTACTCCCTTTAGAAATCAATAAACATCAAATTATTAAAACCATGGGATAAAGTGAGATTCCTGATACCTGAATGAAAAGGCCCTGGATGCAAAAAACTAAAAGAACTCCGTTTCAAGTGGGAGGAAATCAAGCGGTTTAAAATCTAATCCGTAGCAGCCGTAGTCAGCCGTCTTAGGTCGAATTTGTCCACGCGCCCACGGCGCGGCTTTTCCGTGTATGAAAAGAAAGAAAAGCAAATAATCTCTTATTCGTGCACTTTTTGCTGCAACTCCATCGAGAAAAAAACACAATGTTTAAGCCATCGTGAATTTATTCTTTTGCTATGTCAGAGAGTTTGAGAGATTCAGCAGGCAGACATTTTCAAAAGACATTATCTTTAATGCAAGAAGGAAAATTAGAAGAAGCTTTAAAAGAACTTGAACAAGCCGAAGAAACCGCAAAGCTTCTCTTAAAAGATCCCGAAAACGAATTTTTTCAGGCAGACCTCCAGACGAGCTTTTACAATGTTTTCACTCTTGGATATCGTTTCTATGATATGGGACGTTTTCCCCAAGCACAAAATTTCTACGAACTGTCTCTATTGATTTCTCAAAACCTCCTTGCAACCGACCCCGAAAACGTATCTTATCAATCTTACGTAGGAACAACACTGAACAATTTAGGTGCCTTGCTTTCTAATATGGGGCGAATTGAAGAGGCGAAACAAAAGTACGAAAAAGCACTCGAAATTTATGAAAACCTCCTTGAAAATGACCTCAAAAACGTATCTTACCAATCAGATGTATCAATGACACTCAACAATTTAGGAAACTTGCTTTCTGATATGGGGCGAATTGAGGAGGCGAAACAAAGGTACGAAAACGCACTCGAAATGAGGCGAAACCTCCTTGAAAATGACCTCAAAAACGTATCTTACCAATCATCTGTAGCAGTGACACTCAACAATTTAGGAAACTTGCTTTCTAATATGGGGCGCATTGAAGAGGCGAAACAAAGGTACGAAAACGCACTCGAAATGAGGCAAAACCTCCTTGAAAATGACCTCAAAAACGTATCTTACCAATCAGATGTATCAATGACACTCAACAATTTAGGAAACTTGCTTTCTTATATGGGGCGAATTGAAGAGGCGAAACAAAGGTATGAAAAAGCACTCAAAATTTATGAAAACCTCCTCGCAACCGACTCCGACAACGTATCTTACCAATCTTACGTAGGAGGAACATTAAACAATTTAGGAACCTTGCTTTCTGATATGGGGCGCATCGAAGAGGCAAAACAAAGGTACGAAGAATCACTAGCAATCTACACTGAACCGATGCAGTATTTGACCATAGGTAAAAAATCCAACTCAATAATTAGACTTATTGATTTGAACTCCATACTTGCCACAGAAGAAAAAGAACCCTTAGATCGAATGAGATACTTGAAAGAAGTATATAAATTATGCAAAAATAATCAAGAATTTTTTATCAAGTATGAGCTAAGGAACGAGAGGGAACTGGTGATTGAAGCCGGACTCAATGCCTATATTGATTTTTTAATGAAAAGAATGAAGCTTGAAAACGGTTTTGAAAAAAGGGCGGAAAAGTATGGAAAGGCTTTTGATGCAGTTAAAAAACTGGAAGAATTAGAAAAAGATGAGGTTATTTCAAGATTATATATTTCGGCTGCCTGTTACCTTGAAGGAAGAAAATACATAAACGAAGCTTTTGCCTCCGGGAAAACCGAACTTGGACTTGTGAGTGAGGCCGTAAAAAAGTTCAAAGAGGCCAGTCAGAATTATAAAAAAGCCGACGTGTGCTATAATGTTTATAGTGGGCTTCTAAATATTCTGGAATATGTGGAAGGGGACGGGGAAGTAAAAGTTCATGAGCTGGAAAAAGTGGTTGCCGAGGCGTTTAAGCCTTTTCAGGACGATGCTAACCTTAGCGGAATAAAGGCTTCTTTGGAAAGCATCCCGAAAATATTTCAAGAAAAAAGCAGGACAACGCGGCGACAACGCCAGGAAGAATTCGAAGAAAGAATCAGTTTAATCGAGTCAAAAGCTCTTGAAAACCTCTTCAGGCACGTGAACAGGAAGATTAAAGATTATTTTGAAAAACCTTTGAATCTCAACATTATTTATGAAAAATGGATATTGAAAGTCAGATTCCTTGACCCTGAACAGATAAAAGGTAAATTAACCATCAAGATAGGAGACAAAATTCTTTTTGATAGAGCTCTCTCCAGAGACGAAACTGAGAAAGGCTTGCTTGAAATCAATTTACGCGAATTAGGTTATTTGCCTCAAGGAGAGGACAAAATCAGTTTCATGCCGACTGGACAGAAAAAACCAGTATTTGAGACCGTCAATTATTTTGAGAAAATAACCAATGGCCATGAGATCCGAATTCTTCAATATGACTGCAGTAATCAAATATGTATTGGAAAAGAACCAAAAATTGCCGTTGTTCAACTAAAATATCATGCCTACAAGGAAAATTCGGTTATAAAAATCTCAACTGATGATAACTACCACAAAAAGGTCATTGCAATTCTTGAAGCTTTAAAAAATGAGGCTGATATTATTGTTTTCCCCGAATTCTCTATTCCTTTCGATTATCTTGAAGAGATGCAGAAATTCGCAGATGAAAATGGGATTTTGGTTGTTGCAGGCAGTCACTACGTAGTTGATGAAAATCTCGAAAAATATGGGAAATTATTCACCCGCGAATTCGAAGAGGCTGACTTACTGAAAAATATCTCTCCTGTAGTAATCCCCTCATCAAAAATAGTTCATAACGAAAAATATTTGGGGGCAAGAATAGAAAGGTCAGTATTTTCCGAAGAAGGGATGGAACCGGGTAAAGTAAACCACATTTTCAGACTCCAGGAAAAACTCAACATAGGAGTCATGATATGTTACGAATTCCTAGATACTGAGCTAAGGCACCGTCTGATTCCTGTTTGCAATATTATTTTAGTGCCACAGACAAACGACAACCCCCAGAGCTTCTACGAAACGGCGTCAACAGATATCAACCGTCCATTGGAGGGAGGAAATACGGCTTTTGTAATGGCAAATGGGATATTTACTGTAGAAGCAGAGGAAAATGTTCTGGGTGGATCTGCCGGAATTGCTCTCACACTTGACAAGCATTCAAACGCGCAAAAGGAAAAAGGGATAATTTCTCCAGTTAATGGAGCTATGGAGCAGTTAATCCTCTTGGCAACCATAAACACAGGATACTTCCCTGCCTGGGACAGCCAGATCGGTCAAGTGCCAATCACAACAAAAATCATCCACATATTTGAAGAATCTGAAATACTTAAGGATCCTGAAGGAGATGGAAAGGAATTTATTCAGTTCCTGAAAGAAATAGATTCCTGCAAAAACAGCAGTGAACTGAAGGAACTTCTTGAAAAGAACCGGAGAGACCTGAATCAGAAAGAGAATGAAGGAAAAGAGAAGAAATCCTTAATAGAACAGTATTCTCCTCTGATGAATAAGCAAATTCAGGATCTGAAAAACCATAATTTAGAAAAGCTCAAGAAAAAATGTAGTTTTATCCTAATTCCAGCAATTTAAATAAAAATTATACTCCAAAACATTTAACGGACGGGCCGCTCTCCTTCGTCGAGCGTGAAAAGCTCCCGTAAAGACGCTATTCTCCAGTCCCGGACAACAAGCAATCAAAAAACGAAAAAGCCAACTTTTCATCGATGTCCCTTCAACTTTCCATAGATGTCACTTCAATTTTCATAATTTTTTCTGCTATCGTTTTTCTGAATAACTCCCTGGCTACTCAAACATGTATTTTTGAAATTTTCTCAAATTTGTGGCTCTTTGCTTTAACTTAGAATTTTTAGCTTATCCACACACTGTCTGCGCGGCTTTTCCGCGTATGCAAAGAAAGAAAAGTAAATAATCTCTTATTTATGCACTTTTTGCTAAACTCTATCGTAAAAAAACACAATGTTTAACCTATCCTGAATTTATTCTTTTATTATGTTAGGGCGTTTGAAAGATTCTATTAAAAGACATTTTCAAAAAACCGAAAGACCTTTTCAGAATACATTATCTTTAATGCAACACGGTAGATATGAGGAAGCCTTAAAAGAGCTTGAAAAGGACGAAGAAATCGCAAAGCTTCTTTTAAAAGATCCCAAAAACGAATTTTATCAGTCAAACCTCCAGAAGAGCTTTGATGATGTTTTCACTCTTGGATATCTCTTATGCGATATGGGACGTTTCCTCCAGGCACAAAGTTTCTGCGAACTATCTCTATTGATCTCTCAAAAACTACTCGAAAATGCTCCCGACAACGTATCTTACCAATCATCTGTAGCAGCGACACTGAACAATTTAGGAACCTTGCTTTCTAATATGGGGCGCATTGAAGAGTCAAAACAAAGGTACGAAAACGCACTCGAAATTTGTGAAAAACTCCTCGCAACCGGCCCCGACAACGTATCTTACCAATCAGATGTAGCAATGACACTGAACAATTTAGGAACCTTGCTTTCTGATATGGGGCGCATTGAAGAGTCGAAACAAAGGTGCGAAAATGCACTCGAAATTTATGAAACCCTTCTCAGAAACGACCCCGACAACGTATCTTACCAATCTGATGTAGCAATGACACTGAACAATTTAGGAACCTTGCTTTCTAATATGGGGCGCATTGAAGAGTCRAAACAAAGRTACGAAAACGCACTCGAAATTTGTGAAAAACTCCTCGCAACCGACCCCGACAACGTATCTTACCAATCATCTGTAGCAATGACACTGAACAATTTAGGAACCTTGCTTTGGAATATGGGGCGCATTGAAGAGTCGAAACAAAGGTACGAAAACGCACTCGAAATTAGGCAAAAACTCCTCGCAATCGACCCCGACAACGTATCTTACCAATCAGATGTAGCAATGACACTGAACAATTTAGAAAACTTACTTAAAAATATGGGGCGCATTGAAGAGGCTAAACAAAGGTACGAAAACGTACTCGAAATCTATGAAAAACTCCTCGACACCGACCCTGACAACGTAGTATACCAATCAGATGTAGCAATGGCACTGAACAATTTAGGAACCTTGCTTTCTGATATGGGGCGCATTGAAGAGTCGAAACAAAGGTACGAAAACGCACTCGAAATGAGGCAAACCCTCCTCGCAACCGACCCCGACAACGTATCTTACCAATCATCTGTAGCAATGACACTGAACAATTTAGGAACCTTGCTTTGGAATATGGGGCGCATTGAAGAGTCGAAACAAAGGTACGAAAATGCACTCGAAATTTATGAAACCCTTCTCAGAAACGACCCCGACAACGTATCTTACCAATCTGATGTAGCAATGACACTGAACAATTTAGGAAACTTACTTAAAAATATGGGGCGCATTGAAGAGGCTAAACAAAGGTACGAAAACGCACTCGAAATGAGGCAAACCCTCCTCGCAACCGACCCTGACAACGTATCTTACCAATCTGATGTAGCAATGACACTGAACAATTTAGGAAACTTGCTTATAAATATGGGACGCCGTGAAGAGGCTAAACAAAGGTACGAAAACGCACTCGAAATCTATGAAAAACTCCTTGAAAATGACCTCAGCAACGTATCTTACCAATCATATGTAGCAATGACACTGAACAATTTAGGAAACCTATCGTATTTAGAAAGAAATTACTCAATTGCCTTAGAAATTATTTCAGGAGCGCGAAAATACGCTCTAGGCTCTGCCAATTTGGATTTATTATCTAAGATTTACTGGTCACTGGGAAGATGCTATGAGAAATTAATTGATAATGATAGTGCTTTTACTAATTACAAGGAATCAATAGAATGTATAGAATCCATTCGTAGTCAGTGTTTAATAGAAGAAATTAAAATGGACATCATGTGGGACAAAAGCACACTATACAGTGACATGATTTCTTTTTTATGTACAAGAATGAATGATCCGGAAGAAGCCTGGGGGTATTTGGGACGTGTCAAGTCGCGTACTTTACTGGATTCACTTCGCTATCTAGAATTAGAGACACCTGCGAATGTACCTGAAGAACTGCTCGTAAATGAGAAACAATTACTAGAATCAATAAGATCCCTCGATAGGCTGATAAGAAAAACAGAAAAAGCTAATGAAATAGCCCAGTTAACTCGAAAGGTTAAAGAAACAGAAGCTGAACTCAATGGAGTGTATGATCAGATTAGAGACTTTTCGCCTGAATATGTAGATTTACGTAAAGGGCAACCCCTTGGAATCAAAGAAATAAAGGAACTTATCGGGAGTCAGACTAAAAAAATCGCTTTCGTCGAATATTATACGACATCTGATAAAGTTTTTATGTTTGTGATGAGGTCAGATGAAAAGGTTCCTAAAGTGGAAATTGTTGACCTCACTAGAAAAAGCCTGTTAATTCATATCCAAAACTACTTCAGTGAGATTATTACAATGCGAGGTAGAATTGGAGAAATGTGGACTAACTTGTCCAAATACCTTATTGAGCCTGTTTTTGGATATATTAAGGATTGTGAACTTACTTATTTAGTTCCCCATGGATTGCTACATTATTTACCACTTCACGCGCTTTTTGCAGAGAATAAACGCTTAATTGAATATTTTCCCATTGTTTATAGTCCAAGTTTAACAGCACTAAAATATTCCCAAAATAAGCCAGCTAGAAAGCTTGAGTCTTGTCTTTCAATTGGATATACTCCAAATGAGAATGAAAAAGAAATATTTGAAGGAGAAGCAAAACTAGTTGCTAAATTGTTTAACGTAGAACCGAAATTAGGAACAGAGGCGACAAGCAACATATTAAAAAATGCAAGTAATGATGTAATTCATATATCCTGCCACGGGGGATTTGATTGGGAAAATTCCCTTAATTCAGGACTTAGACTCGCAGATAAGGATCTTAAAATGAAAGAAATATTTGATTTAAATTTAAGCACAAACCTTCTTGTATTAAGCGCCTGTGAAACAGGTTTGAACGGGCAAAAACCTGGAGATGAACTCATTGGTCTTACAAGAGCTTTCCTTTACGCTGGAGTAGGATCTTTAATAGTCAGTTTATGGTCCGTAAGGGCAGATTCAACTTTCGAGTTCATGGAAAAGTTCTACAGGAAAATAAGAGAAGAAAAAATGACTAAAGCTGAAGCCCTCCAAATGACTCAAGTGGAATTCATTCACGATGAGCGATACTCAAATCCCTATTTATGGGCACCTTTTGTTCTTATTGGTGATTGGAAGTGAGGTAGTAGCAAAATGGTAATCAAGGCTCCAACAAAAATTACAACTCCTCTTTTCAGGACAGAACTCGAATACATCCATTTTGAGGAGGTAAAGTCCTTTGGAAAAACTCCTGAAATCGAACAAGATGAAGCAGAAATAAGGGAAAAACTCAAAGGTTCTGTGGTTGAGGTTGGAAGACCTGAACCCTATAATCTAAAAGAAATGTACGAGCTTCAAGAGATAGAACCACCAGCTAAAATGCAAATGTTATTTAGAAAATATGATTTCTGGCTTATTGAAACTCCTTTTTCGTTTATGCATTCTCGTAATACTCATTTTGAATGGGCAAGAATTCTTGCCAAAATGGAATCTCTCTCAGAGGACATTGAAAAACCCATTGTTCACGATGTGTATCCAAAAAATATCTATGAAACAAAAAAGGAAAAACACAAAGTCAGTATAGGACTGAGCCTCAAGTTTGCAGAGATTATAGAACCTAAAGTTCAATTTGTTGATGAAATTGAATTTAACAGATTAGAACCAGTTATTGAAGTGGCAGGAATTGGAACATCGGAGACGATTTGGGCTTTCAGCGAAGGTGCATTGTCCAGCCATAGAGATGTAAATACACTTTACACTATCGTTAAAGTTCCCCAAGGAGCTAAGGGAATTAATCTAAAATTCTTTTTGTATGCCAAAATGCACATTAGATTGGGTTTGAAGCTTGTAGGTAAGGAAAGTCAGGACAGCTACAAAATTTCATTTTGAAAATTCAAAAATCATTTGCCTGCACCAATAAATAAATTTCATCACAAGGCGAGGTTAGGAAACGCAGGAAAATGTTTTAAATCACGATTTATTTCTTAAATTTTTTTATACAGGCCGCTCTCCTTCGTCGAGCGTGACAAGCTCCCGTAAAGACGCTACTCTCCAGTCCCGGATAACAAGCAATCAAAAAAACGAAAAAAGTAGAAAAAAGTAATTTCCACCAATAAATCCTTTATCGGCTAATTACGAAGTGAACAAATCGAAAACGTCTCCCAACATGCTGCTCTTGGTCTGGTAGAACTCGGTGTATTTGCAGCGCTTGCAGGTGACATGGGTGAATCTTTTGTTCTGGATATCGAAAATTTTACTGAGAAAGCCGCCTGTGGTGCGGATCTCGCCGGTTTCGTAGGTGGTATTTCCGCATTTGGGGCAGATGAAATGAATATCTTTACTCATTTTATGGCCTCTTTATTCTCTTTTAGATAATCTAAACGGTGGGATACCTTTAGTGTTGCGATATTTAATGATATTGCAAATGGTCTTAATATCGGAGTGTTTGAAATAAAAACGACATACTTTCCTTTTTGAATGGGGTCAGGCATGATAGAAAAAAGATTTGCAGGAAAGAGATATTAAAAAAGAGGAATATTACTGAGTAAGAACCATGAAAACAAAACCAATAATTGTAATTGCCCTTCTAATCTCATCCATTCTACTGGCTGCTAGATTCGTTCCTGGAACCAGTGCAGATCAGTTCAAAGAAGGAAAATATATTCACGTTGACAATATAGTGATTCAGTTTGACAAGACTGACGCGACTGTCAATATAGACTACCATCTCAGTCCCTTTGCTCAGGTATATATATCACTTTTTGGAAGTAAAAACCTGGAGCCCAAGATTAAGGAAATTTTCTCCGAATTTAAAGAAGTAAAGATTCAAAAGATAGGAAGGTCAAGTGCCTCGCTCCAGATGCTAAATATCTCCAGGAAAGAGGCCGGAAGCTACCTGTGTGATCCTTATGAATTAGGGGTGCAGTCTGACGTTGTCACCTTTGTTTATCCTCCTAAAGGCAAGGCAAGGAGTTATGAAAATGTAAAAGTCACTCCGCCGGTCTTTTATTAAGAAAAAGAGAAACGTTGATAAAAGTTACCTGCTTAGCCTTAATTCCCCATCTACTTTTAGTTTCTTCTACCTCTTTTCTTTCTTCAATAGTCTCCTTTCCGGCACGTCATTTTTTCCTTTCCGTTCCTTCGTCTTTGCTTCCCAGTTTCGTTATCATTCCTTTTCAGTTTTTCTTCTCTTTTCTTTCCATTCCTTCGGTCTTTGCTTCCTAGTTTCGTTATCATTCCTTTTCAGTTTTCTTTTCAGTTTTTCTTCTCTTTTCTTTCCAGTTCTTCGTCTTTGCTTCCCAGTTTTGTTATCATTCCTTTTCAGTTTTTCTTCTCTTTTCGTTCCGGTTTTTCCTTCTTTCTTTCTCAGATCTCCCCTCTTTCTCTTTTCAGTTTCCCAATCCTTTCTCTTTTAGATATATCTTATCTAATTTTTCCAACTTGTTAATGTGATAAAGTGGTTCTCTTCTCATTAGTAAAATAAAATAGCCCAATAAGATAACTAATTCAATAATATAACACAAAAAGAGAATTATATTCACTTTTCAGGAATACATATTTAATTAGAAGCCCAATTTCCTGTGATAGCGATGGGAAAATTCAAACTGAAATGTCTTAAGTGCGGAAGAGAGTACGGCCAGGAATACAGGCTCACCTGTGAGAACGATGACGCTTTTTTGCGGGCGGAATACCTCGAAAAAAGACTGGAATTAAGAAACCAGCCAGGTATCGGAAGGTTTCATTCCTGGCTCCCGGTCCAGGAAGAACTTACTACGGATGCGGGGCCTATAACTTACAAAAGTGAAGCTTTTGCCAGAGAACTCGGGCTTTCGAACCTTTATATAGGGTTCAGCGGGTACTGGCCCGAAAGAGGGGCTTTCATTAAAACCTGCAGTTTCAAAGAACTCGAAGCCCACCCGACCATGCAACTCCTGAAAGAGACCGGAGGAAAAGCCATAGTCCTTGCTTCTGCCGGAAATACCGGCCGGGCCTTTGCGCACGTATCGGCTTTGACAGGAACTGATGTCTACATAGTTGTACCGGAGTCCGGAGCTTCGAATCTATGGCTGCCTGAAGAGCCCACTGAATCTATCCATCTCATCAGTATGAGTCCAGGAAACGATTACACTGACGCTATCAATCTCGCAGGCAGGATTGCAAAGCTGCCTGGCATGATTCCCGAAGGCGGAGCAAGAAATATTGCCAGAAGAGATGGAATGGGCACTGTGATGCTGGATGCAGCAGTAACTATAGGAAAAATGCCTGATCAATATTTCCAGGCAGTAGGAAGCGGCACAGGAGGAATTTCAGTATGGGAAGCCGCAATGCGTCTCAGGGACGATGGGCGGTTCGGGCAAAAAATCCCTAAACTTCAGCTTGCCCAGAACCTTCCTTTTGTTCCCATGTACAACGCCTGGCAGGAAAAAAGAAGAGAAATCATTCCAGAACTTGACATGAAGGATGCAAAGAAACAGGTAGAAGAAACCTATGCTACCGTGCTTACCAACCGGACTCCGCCATATGGGGTTATGGGCGGCTTATACGATGCACTTAGCGACACTGATGGAATAATGTACGCAATTACCAGAGAAGAAGCCCTTGAAGCTAAGGCCCTTTTCGAATCTCTTGAAGGAATCGACATTCTGCCTCCGTCAGCAGTTGCAACAGCTTCTCTACTAAAAGCCGTGGAAGCAGGAAACGTTGGTAAGGACGAAACTATTCTCCTGAACCTTGCAGGCGGAGGATACAAACGCCTGAAAGAGGACTATACACTTTACCAGATCAAGCCGGTAGCTACTGCTAAAAATCCTGATATTTCCTTAGACGAGCTGAATATCTAGACAAGCTGAATATCTAGACGAGCTAAATATCTGAGTCCAAAACAACTCAAAATAAAAACAGTGAAAATATAAAGACGATTAAGAAAGCTGAAGAGGCATGTGCATGGCAAGTCCGGAAGAAGAAGTCATAGCAATAATGAAAAAGGCAGGTATCGACCTTGCCGCAACTCTGCCCTGCGACAGGATCAAAAACCTGCTTCCCCTGGTTTCTGAGAATTTTCCTGAAATCAAATTAACGAGAGAAGAAAATGGTGTGGGCATTTGTGCCGGGGTTTACCTTGCAGGGGGGAAGCCCATGATGCTTATCCAGAGTACAGGGCTTGGAAATATGATTAATGCTCTGGAATCTCTGAATGTAATCTGCGGGATCCCCTTACCTGTTCTGGCAAGCTGGCGTGGGGTTTACGCTGAAGGAATCGAAGCCCAGGTCCCGCTTGGCACCCATCTCCCGGCAATCCTTGAAGGAGCAGGGCTTGCATATACAATAATTGATGAAGCCGGAAAGCTACCTCTACTTGAAAACGTAATAAAAGACGCGTTTGAGAATTTAAGGCCGCATATAGCCTTAATTTCTCCAAAAGTATGGGAAAGCTCGACTTGTTGCGCCTGGGAAGCGGCTGGATTGCCCGAAAAACCCGAGATTATGGAAAGGACGTGCCGTTTTAATATTAAGCAGGAAACCCTCAGGCCATTAATGCTAAGGAACGATGCGATTTGCGCAATTGATTCTCAGCTTGATGGCGAAATTACGGTAACAAATCTTGGAGTTCCCTGCAAGGAACTTTATGCTTGTAGAGACAGGGAGCTTAACTTCTATATGTTTGGCTCAATGGGGCTCGTCTCGTCGATAGGACTTGGCCTGGCTCTTAAGACAGAGAAGACGGTAGTGACCCTTGACGGGGACGGTAGCCTGCTTATGAACCCCAACGCCCTGCTCGAAATTGCTAATGAAGCCCCAAAAAACCTGATTATTATTTGCCTTGACAATGGTGCCTACGGCTCCACAGGCTCGCAGGAAACCTGTGCTCTCCGCTATATTGACCTGGAAATTTTTGCAACCGCTTGCGGAATTCAGAATACGGCTAAGGTAAACAGTCCAGAGGGGTTAATAGAAGCTTTCAGTAAATTTCGGGCCATGCAGGAACTTTCCTTTATCCATGTAATCCTGAAGCCTGGAAATACAAAAGCTCCCAATATCCCCCTGAGCCCTGAAGAGGTTACAAAACGCTTTAAAGAGGCTTTAAAAGCTTGAAGTCTGAATAAGTTACAATAACGTTTCAAAAAATAAAAATTAGAAGTTACGTCTTTAAAAGTAAAAATCACAGTTACAGGAGCATTAAAGGAGAGAAGAACATTGTCTTACTCTCTCCAGCTTATTTTTTCTACAGGTTCATTAAGCCTGAACCTTCCTGTGAGAATTTTCTCTTTGAGTTCTTCGGCAGCTATAATTGCCCTTGCACGATCGGACTGACGCAGTGTTACCTTAATATCTCTAAGGCAGCCTCCGGTTGAACACCTGACAGAACCCAGGTTTGCACTGAATGCTTCTCCCCTGCACCTTGAGATACAGAGTCCGCAGTTAAAGCAAAATTCCGGATTGTGTACAGCTCCGTCTTCTCCCCGGCTTACTGCACCCATGGGACAGGCTTCAATTACAAGGCAATCCTTGCAATTAAGGCATTTTTCGGGCTCGTACTTAATATTCAGGTCCACATTATCCCATACATCCCCATAGGTGATTTCACAGAGGGGAATTCGCCCTGCGAGATCCACCAGCTTGAGCGGGATTTCCTTATCCAGCTTCAGGATATTTTCCAGCATCCCTTTGTGAAGAATCGGGATAGGAACAGCCCATGTATTGATAATTTCAGGGCCGGCAGATGTTACAAACCCTCCCATGTACTCAGGGGTCATGTCATGCATATCAGCAAAACCCGTAAGGTTAGGATTATCTGGAGCGCTTCGAGTGCCAGCCCCGGTAACAAATCCGTCTGCCCCGTTGAGAAGTACCCTTGTCCCGATTCCTATAGTTTCGAGCTTGGGGTCGTTTTCAATTGGGTTTAACTCACCGCAGCCGCAAAAGGTCATTTCCTTAAACTCACCTTCAAAAGGCAGGGCGTGAAAGATGGTTTTGATAGACTCTTTTCCGGGATTTACAAACGCCCTATAATTCTTAAATGAGTGTCTTGTTGCATTGAGTTTCGCATAGGGGATCTCAGATAACTGCGTTTCTACCAAGAAATGGTCTCCTTCACTGGTAGTCACATCAACTTTAATGTTTTTTCCTTCTACCATCTCCCTGAAAAGGTGCCCGCCCCCGTAGTTGGGATCAAACTTACTGTGAGCGGTTCCAAGTACTATCAGGTCCAAAATTCCAAGCCTTTCATTAGGGCAGGGACCAACAACTGCAGGCACGCCGTTTAGCAGGACTTCGGACGCCTTAACAAACGAATCCGGCTCTGATACTTTGAACGAAAGTACGGCATAGGTTCCACTCATAATGCCACGCGTTGCAGTTGTTACAACATCCACGTCTTCGAGCTTTATATCCTCCCCTGCTCGAATTCTTGCACTAATTTCCGTAGCCGTAAGAACGATTGCGTCTCCGGCATCAATTTTATCCTGGATTTCCGGGATTGTCCGGGACGTCTCTGTGTTATCGAATGCTCCGTTCATGTTTCCCTCAACCGGGATATTGAGTTCATCCTATTTTAGGAGTAAGGATTGCCTGAGGATCAGTTACTCTGGAGGAAAGAATAAGCGTGAAATTGGCCGTTTTAGAGAATGTGAAATTAGCCGTTTTAGAGAATGAATAAACTCAAAGGTCTTCTTTACTTTTTTTGTCTTTTTTTCGTATGAGTTTTTTAGTTTCTGGAGAGGTATGGGTCTGCCATGACCCGGGAAATATGTCCTGCAACTTGAAGCAATCAACCTCTCCCAGCTTTCTAGAAGTTCGCGGATGTCGTTTGCAAAAGGGGGAAATACACTCCAGGGCATGACATTGAAAAGCGTATCTCCTACGAATGCAGCGTCATTTTCAATCACAAGGCTTATCGAGCCTTCAGTATGACCAGGCGTGGAAATGACTTTTGCACCAGGGATATAGTTTCCAAGGTCATATTCGTTTCCTATTACTATATCAGGATTCACAGGCTGATATTTTGATTTGGAAACCATTAAGGAGTTCCCAATTTCCGAAATTATTTTTGAGAACCACATAGTACCTTTCGGAAAGGGAGTTATGCCCTTTTCCAGGCATCTTTTTTCGGATGCATGAACCAGAACTTTTGCTCCGCTTCGTTTTTTTATTTCGGCAAGGCAGCCTGTATGATCGTAATGAGTGTGGGTGAGAATTATAAGGACTATATTCCGGAAAACAAGGTTGTTCTGTTCGAGAGCAGTTTGAATGTTTTTGATTTTGCCCGGGCATCCTGCATCCACAAGAACTCCCCGACCAGCTGAAACTATCAGATAAGAATTTGAGTGCCCCATTGGGATACTAATAATATTGTAAGACTTCTCGCATTCTGGTCTTTTACTTTTCAAGCTCTCACGGTCTTGCCGGGTGTCTTCGCTGGAAGTCATTCAGTTTTCCCCTCAAAATCTGGGAAGAGTTTCGTTGCTCTTTGCATGTTTTGCATTGTATTGCCTTTTGCATTGAGCCTCTAGTGCTGCTTTTTAGATTGAGCTTTTTTTGCTTATTGAGTTGCTTTTACCTTGAACTACCTTTTATCTTGAGCCTTTTTTTGCTTATTGAGTTGCTTTTACCTTGAACTACCTTTTATTTTTCCTTTAATAGGTTTCATGTTTTCTAGAAATTAATATATGGTATTATTGACTTACTAAAAAACTAATGTTTCACAAAAAACAAATCAAACGATTGAATTTGAAGAATTGCAAATAAGGGATTTTGCAATGCTTGCTGGAAAACCGAATCCCTAAAAAGATTCATCATTAGATTCCAAAAGAAAAATTAGGATACAAACTGTATAAAGATTTCATCTCTTTTAAGGTTGATTCGGTTAGAAAAGGTATATACCACCCAAAACTTATATAAATGATGATGCGCACTATGGAGTTGCACTTTTGTGCGAAAAACAGAAGCAACAAACTACTGGGCTCGTGGTCTAGACGGTTATGACGTCGCCTTGACATGGCGGAGGTCCTGAGTTCGAATCTCAGCGGGCCCACTAAAAAAATTTCCGGAGATTTTTCCGGAAAGTAAAAAAGAAAACGAAAATCAGGATATCAATTAATCGAAGTA
>NZ_WJBJ01000018.1:0-101483 GCF_020804205.1 Methanosarcina sp. DH1
GTCATAAGTTATTGCACTCTGGTATGCATTTGGCTGGRCACTATAACTAAGTCTGTCACTGTATATCCAGCCCCACTGAGTAGCTTCAATATCTATCTCATTGGTATCGTTATGGCGGAAAAACATAGCAGCTACAATATTCGGATCGAGATTCAGTATTGGTGATGAAACCGTCCACTTGTATACACCATAGCTATAGTCAGTGGACGTTGTGTCAACTTCTGTTGAATACCAGGTATCTCCGACTTTCTGGATTGTAAGGTGTAGTTTCTGGTTTTCATCAATCCAAACATTATTGCTGGAACTGCTCCAGTAGTTACCACCAGGATTACCAGTTCCACTTCTTACCCACCACTCCTTACCACACCAATTTAAATAGGTGTCTGCAGCAGCGGTGTTTGCAATCAAAAGCAAGCCTAATGTACTTAACATTACTAGCTTTAGATATTTTTTGTTCATATTACTCATAATATGAATGGCATAACTTGATGAAAAATTAGCATGTTTTTCTTTTAATAGAAAAGTTCAAATATCTCAGAATTAATATAGAAGTTTACAAAATTTAAGCATTAATGATAATTAATTGGAGAATAAAGATTACTAAATCTTAAGACAGCATTTAAGAGGAAAAACACCCTCAATGACCAGACCCACTGTAATTTTTGGCGTAGTATAAATTAACTATTTATTTGTAAACATAACTATTTATATATATCTTATATCTAAAAGTCGTACTTCCTTTTCTATAAACTTCCTTTTCTATAATATAGAGCCGTAAAAGTATTTTTTGCTCTATTTAGTAATTCAGAATGTTCACTGATGGTAATTGTCCTTCTTTCTCGAACAGTAGATTTTTGCTTCAATTTGCAGTTTCCACAATCTTTTTTATTAAAATAGAAAGTGATCTTCATTGGTCATCGTTTAAGGAATTTTTTTGCCTGAAAGCTATTGATATTGCATTAGAAGCCGGCCTTAAATTTTGGCCTATTAAAATGAAATTGATACCTGGGTCCAGCTCATAATATACAAAATATTCGATAAATGTTAAGGGCATTAACGCAATTTGTCACGTTTCCTCACTTAAACAAAGATACATGAAAAAATACCTGCCTGAATACTGCGGCAACACTTTTAATACTATATATATTATAAGATAATCACTTTAAAAAACAGTGTTAATTTTTCAAAAAATATAAATATAAAAAACTGTAATAAGAGAAAATAGAATTGATCATAAAATGTTCCATCTTGTTAAATTAAACATAATATTTTTATTTATTAACTTCTATGTTCTTATTCACACATACTAACTAAAATTTATACTAATATTTCATTAAAAACAGAAAGTCAGATTAAATAAACTTTAGATTTTACAATTATACCTTAAACTCAAAAAATTAACAGGTTGTAACAGACTCTGACAACATATATGGAATATTTTTATTTATTATCATACACGTTTTATCGTTTCCACTTAAAGCAAAAGATCACTTGAAAAAGTAAAAGATCACTTTAATTCTGAAGATTTGTGAATGCAAAATTCAGGATATAAAGCTTGTATTACTGAGCTAAAATGTTTGCGTTTTAAAATAAATGCAAAAATAAAACATGGATTGAACAGGAAATAGTATCTTATGAACTCAATTTCATTTTCCAAACACAGACCTCATGTCCCTGAAATAAAATATATCCTATTGGTGTTCTTCAGTACGCGAATAATTTTGAGTATAATCGGGGTAATATCCCGTAAAATTTTATCAGTATACGGAGAGTCTCAATTCGCCTGTCAACCTAACTGGATAGGTCATGTCTGGCTGGATATATGGGGTGTTTGGGATACAGGCTGGTATATGAAGATTTCTCAGTCCGGTTACACTCCAGTTTCTCTGGGTCAGGTTATTTCACAGGAGACTAATATCGCATTTTTTCCCTTATATCCCTTACTTATGAGACTTTTAAGCCTGGTTACAGGAAATGAGTATCTTGCCGGCTTAATAATATCAAACTTTTGTTTAATAATTTCTTGCGTTTATCTTTACCGGCTTGTAAGGCTTGATTATGATGAAGACACCTCCATTAAATCAATAAAATATCTACTTCTTTTTCCGGTCTCTTTCATCCTTTCGGGAGTTTTCACCGAGTCCCTTTATCTTACTCTTACTTTGATGTGTTTCTATTATGCCAGAACAAGTAAATGGTACATAGTTGGAATCACAGGGTTCTTTTTATCCCTAACAAGGTCTACTGGTGTTCTTATCATTTTACCTTTACTTTACGAGGGCCTTATGCCCTTGATAAGAGATAAGGAAAACTTAAAAAACCTTAAAAACTCCATGCATAAGATACTGCCTCTGTTTTATCTCTCCCTAATTCCCCTGGGCACAATTTCTTTCATGATTTTTAACTATCACCTAACTGGAGATTTCATGGCTTTTGCACATGCTCAGGTAATGTGGCAAAGACATTTTGGAAATCCTCTGGAGACTCTACTTAACGGTTATCATGGGAATACTTGCACAGCCTTCGAGGCAGTTTTTGCCGTTATTACTATCTTTATAGTTATATTGTTTTACAGAAAGATCCGGTTTTCTTACTGGTTGTTTTGTATGTATTCTCTTTTCGTCCCACTTTGTACAGGAATTCAGTCCATGCCTCGTTTTATTCTTGTAATTTTTCCGATTTACATACTCTTTGCGGACATTACTAAAAACCACATTTCAGAAGACCTTGTTACGCTATCTTTTGCTCTTCTCCAGGGTTTTTTAATGGTTTTCTGGACTAATAGTTTCAATTTGGTGGTATAAAATGAGATTTTTTATAAATTTCATACAAGTACATGATTATTATTTTGCTTATTATATTTAAGTCACAAGTTGGAGTTAAAATGTATTCTAATTATGAACTAACAGTAATTATTCCCACCTTTAATGAAGAGGTCAATATTGCCAGGATGATCGAAGCTGTGAATTCAACCTTTTCATTAAATAAAATTCATGGTGAGATTCTTATTGTTGATGACGAATCTCGCGACAAAACTATTAAAATTGTCGAGGAGCTTATGCTGAAATACAATAATCTGAGAATTATTGTAAGGCACACAGACCATGGTCTTTCACAATCTGTAGTTGAGGGCTTCAGGCAGGCAAATTCGAACGCTTTTATGGTAATCGATGCCGATTTTTCTCATCCTCCGGAATTAATTCCTCTTTTTTATGAAGAAATAAAAAAAGGGACAGATATCGTCATAGGAAGTCGATATACTCGAGGAGGAGGCATTAAACAATGGCCTCTTAAACGTCGGATTTTATCTCTTGGAGCAACTGGCCTCGGAAGAATACTATTTCCTGAAATTACAGACCCTGTAAGCGGATTTTTTGCCCTAAAAAAGAAAGTGGTCTCTGGAGCTCAACTCCACCCAAGAGGGTATAAAATTCTGATGGAAGTACTTGGGAAAGGAAAATGGAATTCAGTTGTCGAGATCCCATTTACATTTACAGATCGGGAGAATGGAGAGAGTAAGCTCACTTTTTGCATCATAACTGACTATGTAAAACAAATTTCAAATATCGCTAAGTATTCTCTTGTTTTTCGTAATAACCATGTCTGGAATGAATGGGAAAAAATGGGAAAATTCTGTTTTGTCGGATTGTCCGGGGTACTGGTCAACGTAGGGTTTTTATATTTATTTACTGAATATATAGGCCTTTATTATATTATATCCAGTTTAGTAGCAATCGAAATATCTATCCTGAGTAATTTTTTCCTGAATGACTACTGGACATTTAAACTGAAGGATACGGCCAACAAATATACACAAAATAGATTTAAGAGATTCTTTTCTTTCCAGTGTATCTCAATTGTGGGGCTTATTATTAATATAGGAGTACTGTATTTCCTGACAGATTTCTTTGGTATCTATTATCTGGTTTCAAACCTCATAGGCATAGTAATTGTCTTTTTTTGGAACTATCTTATGAACAGACATGTTACATGGAAACTGAAAACTTACTAATAAAAGAAAAGAAGAATACATAGCATAGAAGTGCCGCTAAACACAGTACGAAAATTCAGTACGAAAATTCAGTACGAAAATTCAGTACGAAAATTCAGTACGAAGTATTGCCGAATCCCTCCTTTAATCATGGCTTTGTCAGCATTCTGTATTTCAGCGAAGATAACCATGGTTAAACTTTATTTCAAAGAAGTGCGATTTTTGCTTGGATTTCTCTTCAAAGCCACTATCAGATTTACATTTCGACCCTAAATTCCGCCTTTTTAGGCGCCTATATTCTTTTCTGTATTTCTGTGAGGTCAGAGGATTGCGATTTAAAAATTTTACCTTACATATGATGTGCCTAAGTCTAAGCACATGTATCGATGTCTAACGACATTTATGTGCCTAAAAATGCGGAACTAAGTTTGAAAGATATTACTGAAAAAAACTTTGACAAAAAAATCCATTTAATGTCGTAATCAATATTATGAAAAATAAATTCTGTTTAATTTTTAAGGGGGGTCGAAATCTAAAATATAGTACATATTTTACTTTTGGACATAACTTTATATCCAAAATACCAGATAGTTTATCATATTACGTGTTATCAATGAAATACGAAATCAGAGATTAAACATCTGATTTGATAGTTTAATGATATAGCTAAAAACTTTGTGTTTTATATAGAATGCATTAGTATTAAATTATGGAGTTCAAAGATCTCTGAAAAACCAATTGAATCCAAATGCTCAGAGACTTAATTAAGTTAGCTTTAAACGTTTAAGGTTTACTTAATCCTGTCTCTGGAGTCAAATCACGGGGTGAGAGGAAATGACAACAAGAGTACACCTATAAACGGTGTACTCTTGTTGCTTTCCTGCTGGAAAATATTGAGGCTACTATGGCTTCTTGAGAGAGTCGCTATAGTATTGTTCTACAATTACTGCTCCCTAAATAATTTATAACTATTTTGGGGAGTACACAAAAAGCTCTGTGATTGGAAACTGGTGAAGTTGTATGGAGAAGTAACTGAAGATGTGTACGGCGATCAGATAACCCTTTTTATGTAGAATAATCTTCAACGACTCAGTACCAAAATCTAGTGCATTGATTCCAAGTATGTCCAAAACGGTTTTTTTGAAAGCCGCGGAAAGTACTGAAGACACGGAAATAATTAGTAAAGGCGTGTTTCTTCCGTGTTTTCTGTGTTTTCCGTGTTTTCTATGTTTTTTGTGTTTTCTGTGTTTTCCGTGTTTGTGTTTTCCATGTTTTTGTGTTTTCCGTGTTTTTGTGTTTTCCGTGTTTTTGTGTTTTCCGTGTTTTTGTGTTTTCTGTGTTTAGCATGAAAATACTGTCATCTGCAAGCGCTTTCATTGGTTGTGCATGTTATTCAAAGAATATCATGTTTGTTTTCTGTGTTTTCTGTTTTTACCGTGTTTGTAATATCCAGACCGAATCACTCTGTGACCGGCTGCGTTTTCTGTGTTACAAAATTCCTGTGACTTTAAAATCAAATTGCGGGCGGCCACCCCACCCTAAACAGGCTGTCCTACAATTATTGGTAGTAATAAAAAGTGATATAAATAAAGCAAATAAGACCTTTAAATCAAAAAAGAAGGAATCCTTTTATTGCCAAAAGTAATTGTTGGGCAGCCTGTAAAGGACGGGGTATTCGTGACCCTCTGCGCTCCCGCAGTAATAAACAGTGATGATTTACTAATTTTAAAAAAGATCATGATGCTTAATGAGTATGACAACACAGTCCTATTCTTGACCCCACAAGCCTTTTTGTATACTCATCAGAAGGTGAGAGCATCACATCGTGGGAATTTCCCATCTCGACAATCTTTCCGGAATTCATAACGGCTATTCTGTCAGCAATCTTTAGTGTCAGGGAGAGATCGTGTGAAATATATATCATTGCAAACCCTCTCCTGTTCTGAAGGCCCTTTAAAAGACGCAATATATTTGCAGAGGTTGAAACATCCAGAGCCGAAGTTATTTCATCGGCAATAAGAAGTTTTGGCTCCATAACCATTGCTCTTGCTAGTGCAACCCTCTGCCTCTGCCCGCCGCTGAGTTCCCCGCAATATTTACTGAGGAAATTGTCAGTACTGGGAAGACGAACAAGTTCAAGGGTACTTTTAACCATTTTCAGTCTATCTCCATTGGATCCGATCTTATTGATATAAAGAGGCTCTTTGATTGCATCAAGCACAGTAAACCTGTTGCTGGTTGAACTGAATGGGTCCTGGAATACTATCTGAATACCGTTGAACCTGCTTCCATAGTTTCCCCCGACAACATTCCCATCCATAAACAATACCTCTCCGCACTCGGGCCTTATTACATTTGCAAGAATATGTGCGAGGGTCGACTTCCCCGAACCGGTCTGGCCGACAATTGCAAGAACCTCTCCTTCCCTCACTTCCAGATTAACGTTGTCAACTGCCTGAAGATCTTTTCCATCTGGTAGACGGTAGCTGAAACTCAGGTTTTTAGCCACCAGAAGGTCTGCTATGCCCCCTCTATGGCATGCAATTTCCCTCCCATCTCCTATCGGCGTCAGAACCGGAGAAACTTTACTGCAGATCTCGATTTTTTGTGTACATCTCGGGCTGAAAGGACAACCCTTAAACTCATCTCCTGTCGGAACATCCCCGGGAATTCCCCATAAATCTTTATAAACGAAAATATCCGGGGTAGAGTGGACAAGGCCCCTTGTATAAGGATGACGGGGAGATACGAGAATATCCCTTACAGGTCCTGTTTCAACAACTCTTCCTGAATACATAACAGCAATCCTGGACGCAACAGAAGATACAAAAGTGATATCATGAGAGATCATTAACATCGTATACCTGTTCTTCTTTTGAAGGTCGACCAGAAGGTCCCTGATTTCCTTTCGGGTAAATGCGTCAAGGGCAGAAGTAACTTCATCGAGAATCAGTAATTTCGGGTCGCATGAAAGAGCCATTGCCAGAAGAACCCTCTGTCTCATGCCACCGGATAGTTGATGCGGATATGAATCCATCCATTCAGGATCAAGACCAACTTTCCTGAACAGATCAGCACATTTACTCTGTGCTTTCTCAGGGCTGATATCAAGGTGCTTTATCATCGGTTCTCTTACCTGAACGCCCACTTTCATAACAGGGTTCAGCACCTCAAGACTGTTCTGAAAAACTATTGCAATATCCTTCCATCTGAATTTGTCCATTTCAGGTTCAGGCAAAGAGGAGATTAGCTCATCCCTGTAAAGAATTTCCCCTGAAATAGCTGTATTTTCCGGTAATAGCCCCATAATCCCGAGAGCAACAGTGGTCTTGCCACTTCCTGATTCTCCGACAATGCCCAGAATTTCTCCTTCTTCAATCTCAAAAGAAATGCCGTCAACAGCCTTAACAGTATCAATGTCAGTCAGATAGTGGCATTTAAAATCATTGATTTCGAGCAGACTCATGATCAGAACCCTTTTTTTATCTTTAATTTCGGATCCAGTATCCTTTCCATATCCCTGCTTATGAACGCAAGACAGAGCAGGAGGAAAATGAGCATAAACAACGGAGGCAATAACCACCATTTCCAGTAAGGTGTAAAATATATCGAACGGAAACTGGTTGCATGATTAAGCATCATTCCCCAGCTCTTGGAAGTAGGATCTCCGAGGCCCAGGAATGCAAGTCCTGCTTCGGCTATGATTGCGTGTGAGGATATGCCGATAACAAGCACAAAAAGGACAGGCAGAACTTCAGGAAATATATGCCTCCAGAGCAGGTAAAATGGTTTTGCGCCGTAGTTCCGAGCAGCAATAATATAGCTGTTCTTCTTTAGCGACAGTGTCTGGGAACGCGCAATACGTGCGGGTTTGGCCCAGCTGAAAAGAACAAGTATAAGAATCACGTTAAGAATACTTGGCCCAAGAAAAGCAGATATTACAATAAGAAGAGGAAAGCTTGGAAGAGCCATTGTTACATCAATTACTCTCATCAGGCCCTGATCAATGTACCCTCCACTATATCCTGCCAGTATTCCAATAGCTCCTCCCCCAAAACCTGCTATAAAGGCTACTGCAAGCCCTATTGTAAGGCTCATTCTTGCACCGTAACATATCTGTGACCAGATATCCATTCCGAGTTCATCGGTTCCAAGTATGTGTCCGGGACCGGGAGGTTCAAGTGAATCCCCTGTGATCTTCTGAGGAGGATAAATTGTAATCACAGGAGCAAAAACTGCCATTAAAATGATGCAGAGAATTCCAAAGATCCCAATTTTACCTTCAGTACTGAACCTGGAGAATGGCTTAACTATACTGCTGACAATTCTGTTTATACTGCTAACAATTCTGTTAATTCGGTCAATATTCAAAGCCTGAACAAACGAAAGTATTCCGGCATTTCCAGAGGCAGCAGTATCCTTTATCATATCACAACCCTCGGATCAAGTTTCCCGTATATTTTGTCAACCAGAAGGTTGCAGATAAGTATGGAAACTGCAATTACCAGGAGAATACCCTGAATAAGCGGATAATCCCGGCCGACTACAGCACTTCTGAGTGTCATCCCTATGCCTGGATAGGAAAAAACATTCTCAACTAGGACAACACCTCCCATCATTATGCCGATCGTAAAACCTGTTCTTGTCACTACCGGGAGCAGTGCATTTCGGAGTGCGTGCCGGATCCAAACTTTTTTTTCACCCAGACCTTTGGCTCGGGCAGTTCGGATGTAATCCTTTGTTGTCACTGTAATCAGTGTGTTTCTGGTGAGCAGGTACACGCCGGTCAGTTGTGAAAGTGAGAGAGTCAAAACAGGCAGAAAGGCATGGTACGATATATCCAGTATCTGCTCTGCCAGACCATTATAGTTTGCAAAGGGAGTAACAGCACCTGCAAGTGGAAAAAGCCTGAGATATACACCAAAAATCAGAAGAAGGATCAGGCCAAGCAGAAAGGAGGGAATTTCTGCAAAGGCAATCATACACGTCATCATAATTCTATCACTCCCCTTCTTCCGGTTCTTTGCCGAAAGTGTTCCGAGGATCACACCGGAGATTGTACTGATTACTGTAGCACTCACGACAATCAATATAGTCCAGGGAAGATGGAGCACTATTACGTCACTGACCGGCATTTTGTAATAAATACTCCTCCCAAGATTGCCAGTCATCAGGTTTTTCATATATGCTAAAAACTGTTCGGGCAACGGCCTGTCAAGTCCGTAATAGTTTATGTAATAAAGATGCTGCTCCTCTGTCATTACAATAATATCTTCCCCAACTTCATCTGCGGAAGTGGTTGAGAATGGGTCTCCAGGCATCATCCTTGGTAGAAAAAAATTAATGACAAGAATTACAAAAAGTGTTGATAACAACCTGAAAATAAACGAATTCCTGTCATTTACCATCCAATCATCTTACCCCTTTACTATCCAATCATCTGCCGTTAACTTCCCAGGTCATCATACCGGTATATACATCAGACTCAGAATGGTAGATTCCATCCACAGAGGCGTTTTTATAATAATCTCTTATTTTTTCTTTTGTCTCGTCATCAAAATCGCGTCCCCTTCCGATGAAATCTATTGCCTGGTCTGCAGTTTCTCGCCAGTCTGTTTTTTCATCCCATTTAGAATAGTTAACCCTGATCAGTGGCCTGTAGCCTGAGATATAAAGATACATGAATGGAAAAACTATACCGTTCATATTATTCGCAGAGTTTTCACCGAGTATTGAACTCCTTATATCACGATATGCCCTGTCCTCTTCTCTTCTCAAAAAATTACTATAATAACAGAGATTTTTTGAGCAAGCCATCATCTTGTCAAAACTTTCGATATCCTTTACTCCAGGGGTCATGGATGCAATTACCAGGTCAAATTCATTCCGGAATCCAAGCTCGTCTATGTCCGCGGTCCACCAGGAGCATTCAATGATATCTACCGGAAGAGACTCTTTTTTCACAGCATCTTTCAGTCTGTCGAGCATTCCGGATGAGATATCAAGTGCTGTCACCTCTGCTCCAATTTTTGAAAGAGGAAGAGTGAGGGTGCCGGGCCCGCACCCGATATCCAGGACTCTGGAACCTTCCGGAGTAAAGCCGGATTCTTCAAGTAATTCGAGAATCTCATCGGTCCTCTTTTTTCTGTTATCTTTTTCAATGTTATTGGCATAGTTTCCAGACCGTTTGTTCCAGAACTCTGCCATCCTGCCCTCATCCTGGATCATCCCATTACCTGTAGCTTTTTTCCAGCATTCGATCAGGTTATCCATGTTATCTTTTTGCTGCAATTCCATCCCTCTCTAAATACGAAAGAATACACTGTGTTCTCGCATGATGATCGTACCTGGTCATCCAGCCGTCATATTTTGAAATACGCCATACATCATACGATATAGTATAATAGAGCGGTATTGCGGGTACATCATTAGCAAGCACGGTCTGCATATTATATACTATTTCTTTTCGTTTACTATCGTTCAATTCCTGCAATTCCTGGGTGCCAAGATCATTCAGGGTATCGTTGTGGTAACCAAATATTGCTGCTCCAGATGATACACTTCCTGACTGTGAACCTGTATCACAGTACCTTGTACGGAGATAATCTGCGTCTGCCCCCCAGCCGCCAAAGCCGCTTATCGCAAGTTCAAAGTCTCCGCTCTTTAGATTGGCATCACGGGATTTGCTCTCAAGGGATTTTACCTGAACGTCAATTCCCACTTCACTTAATCTCTCTTTTATAAGTTCACCAATACGGACTTCGCCACTAGCAAGAGATAATACATATGACAGTTTTTCCCCATTGTTGTCACGTATTCCATCTCCATCTGTGTCAGTCCATCCGGCTTCTTCAAGCAATGCTCGAGCTTTATCCGGGTTGTAGTCATATTTCGGCTGGTCAGAGTTATACCAGATATGGTCTTCAGGGAGTATGCCCATTTTACCGGCTTTCCCTGCACCTCTTGCGATCTTTTCCACCAGTTCATCGCGATCAATGGCGTAAGCAAAGGCCTGCCTTATTCTACTGTCATTTAGCTCAGGACAGTTTTTCATATTGAAATAAAACTGGTAACCCCAGAAAGCCGGCTGCTGGACTATTCTTATATCAGAGTCTGATTTGAACCGGTCAAGAGTATCAGGCGATATACTTGTGAAATCTATTTGTCCCTGTTCAAAAGCTATTAATGAGTCGCTGACCGGAATAAACTCGACGGCTTTAACGACAGGCTCTGGTCCCCAGAAATTCTCATTTGCTACAAACCGATATGTTCCATGCTCTTTATTGTACTCATCAAGAAGAAACGGGCCAGTACCAATGACTGCTTCTGGATCAAGGAAGCTGGTAGGATCGGAGACATTTTCATATATATGCTCAGGTATGATTTTAAAACTCGTAAGCTTATATATGAATGTCGAAACAGGTTGAGCAAGTACGAATTTGACTGTACTGGAATTCACTACCTGAACATTATCTATAATACCGGACTCAATTCCACCTGCTATGGGTACATTATTCTGCTCATAATCGAAAGTAAATTTAACATCATTTGCTGTAAAAGGCACTCCATCGCTCCAGTTGACACCGTCACGGAGATAAATTGTATATTCTGTTCCATTTGAATTGACATCCCAGCTTTCAGCCAGCCAGGGAATTATACCTTTTTCATCCCTTTCGAACAGACTGTCAAAGATCATTCCAACTTTTGATGACCCCGGACCCCTCGGATATATCGTAAATGGCTGTGGATAGCCACAATCTCCTCCACTTAGATTAACAACATTCACATACTTTGATCCGTTGGAAGGGTTCTCAACCAATGCCCCGGTCTGATCAGAACTGTTTTCAGCCGATGTCCCTGCCTGAGCACTGTCCTTATTAGTACAGCCCGCTGTCATTAAAATCAGGGCTATCAGGAAAATAGAAAATAATAACTTTTTTTTCTCCATCAAAGAACACCTATTTTGTGAATTAACCTGCCTAATCACCTGCAATAGGAATAAAGATACTAATAACGCCTACGTGTTATTACTTAAAACTATAAGAGTATTACTAAATGTATTTGAAATAAAAAAACTTTATTAAATAAACTCCCAAAAAAATATATTAATTTGACAAGAATTTCCCAAAACAAAGTCAACCCGTTCAAAATATAGTTCTTGCCAAAAAAGAATTACTTTTCACTGAACTTTCATCCAGAATTATAATTCCATCTGCATAACCCAAAGAATACTCTCATTCATGGCTCTACAGAAATCTCGGAAAAAATGCAAAACGTAATCAAAATCATAGAGGTTTATAAATGTAAAAAAACGGACAAAATAGATTCAGAAGTAATTGCACAACTTGCATTGAATAAGATGGTTCAACCATCAAGAGTTTTTCCGAAAAGGCATAGAGAATTCAGGTCATACGTTAGGTTCAGACTAACTATTGTAAGGAAAAGAACCGATATTAAAAATGAAGCTCATGCTATCCTTTCTTCCGAAATGTTACATCTGGGTGATGTACTTACTGATATTTTTGGAAAAAATGGGAGAGCAATTCTAGCTGGAATCTCTTCAGGTAAGAATGTTGATCATATTATAGAATCACTTTCTTCAAATGTAAAGAAAAAAGGTATTCAGATAAGAGATATTCTGGACAGAGAAATCTCCCAGAGTGCTGCAATCAGACTTCAGATATGCCTGAACCTTATAAAACATTTAGATGATGAAATTGAAGTTATGGAAAGGGAAATTTTCAATTATGCTTATCAAAAGCATAAAAGGGAAATGGAAATTTTGATGTCAGTTCCAGGTATTGGAGAGCTTGGTGCGGCAACTCTTATTGCTGAAATAGGTGATTTCAGGGATTTTTTATCGGGAGATAAACTTGCTTCATGGCTTGGTCTGGTTCCAAATGTGTATCAATCTGCAGATAAATACTATAACGGCAGAATCACAAAGAGAGGATCGAAAACAGCAAGATGGATTCTGATACAGATTGCTCAGGCAGCAGCAAGAACGAAAAATAGCAAGTTAAAAGAGTTTTTTAACAGGAAAAAGAAGTCGATTGGACATTCTAAGGCAATCGTTGCTCTGGCAAGGAAAATTGCAACAATAATATGGCATCTTATCACAAAGGATGAGATGTACGAAGATGAAAAAGGATATAAAAAGGGAGAAATTCAAAAGAGAAAGATTGTTGAGACTGAGATATTCTCGGTTGATGAACGGATTAAAATAATTAGTGGAATATTCGCAATTATGGGAAAAGAGGGACGAGAGAGTACATGAGGAAGATATCTTCATGTACTTTCATGCTAAATAAATTAAATAAATGTTTTAAGTGTTTTATTTCAATAATTTCAGAGCTTCTCGGCAAGCAGCAACAGCGGGAGCTCCTGAGGTGATAAAGATAACTTCCATGGCTTCCATGATTTCTTCTTTAGTGACTCCATGATTAAGAGCACTTTTCATCTGCGCCACTGTACAGGCCTCACACTGCTTAGATGCCACAACTGCAAGAGCCATAAGGATTTTTGTTTTTGCAGGCAGAGCCCCGTCAGATAATAATTTTCCATCACAACGTCTGTACTTTGTAAGAAACTCAGGATCAAGTTCTTCAAGTGTTTCTAAGATCTGGGGCTTAAATCCCATTTTCTTTTCTATACTCTCTACTGTTTTATGGTCTGCCAAATTATGTCACCTACCTATAGAATAATATGTAGAAATATCAGACATTTCTTTTTATATTAAGACTTGACTGGTAAATAAAGAACTGCACAACTATAAATTTATAGATGAATCTTTGATTAAGCCCGTTCTGACCGATTTTCAACCCTTCTAGATTAGTACTTAGGGGCAAAGAAATTAGGGGCAAAGAAATAATGCCAATAAATTAAATTGGAACTAATCCTTCGGTCTGATGGACAAACTGTAAAAATTTCGAAACCAGCTTTTTAGACGCAGCCGATGTCCCCAATAGTGGCTTCAATGCATTCACGACACATCATTCTGGGAAGATCTTTTTTTAGTGTCAAATGGGGAAGTGGATATCCTCCTTTCATAGGTAACTCTACTTCTTTGATATGATCCATGCAGAGACCTTTTCCACAGACAATGCAAACTCCTACTGCCTCACTTACTTTATTTTCTTCAGAGCAATCATAACATTTCAGCATTTTTTATCACCTCAACAAACTCCATTATCAACAAACTTCATTAAATAGACAGTTTTCCTTCAGGGCATCATGGCAAGAGTAGCACATAATTCTTTTAATGTGCTCAATGTCAGGCTTCAGTTCAATTGGATAACTTCCTTCCCAGACAGGAGTTTCCTCGCGGATAAGATGCTCTTTGCAAACCCCTCTACCACACGCAATACAAATCCCAACGGCGTCCGTGTCTTTACCTTCTTTAGCGCATTCATAGCATTTCATAAGCTTTCCTCCAGGTAAGAAAAAAATTGTTTATTTATCTGAAAATTTGGTTAAGGAATGATAAAAATATAACTTCAAATTTTCAGCTTGGGAATTGATCTGCAGTTACATTTCCCTAAATAATCATTTTTGGCAACAAAAACCTTTGATATTATATTTGAATCATTCCTAAATGCATGAAAGTATAATTTATTAATTAAGTTATACGGATGATTTTATTCCTCAACAAGAGTCATTTCCTGTCCACAACAAACAAGAGTTCCTCCACCTACTTCTTCTACTACAACTTCGTTACCGCATATCTCACAAAGATATCTTTCCCCTTTAGCAGATACACCCATAAACCTTTCACTCCTGTTCCTTTAAGTTATTATCTCAAAGCAATTTAATTAAACTTTCCTGTTGCTAGACTTATTCCGTTTTTAGAGAACAATCCAAAAATTCAAAGCCAATTCTCTGAAAACTTTAATAACAAAAAATTAAGTTTGCTATGGGTGAGATCTTAAAAGACATATGTCTTTATGTACCGTAAAAAGGTTATCAAAGAACAAGGCACTATTATCTTTTCATGTTTTTCATAAATATGGAACGTGCTTGTTTTCTGATTTTATTAAGGACTCACCCACTAGCGAGAGCCTGCTTACTTGCAGGTGTCAAGAAGCCCTTTCTTTTTACCTCCCCTTTGTTCAGAGGGGCGTATCGGCTCAACTTTTGCTTCTTCTTCCTTTGTTTCTGCCTTCTTTTCTTTTTCATGATGGGTCATAGATTCAACTCCTAAATTAGTTATACTTTTAACAATTTTTATAGATTATTATAGTTTGATCAAATTTATCAACTTTCAAATGATTTCCAATTTTTATGATTCTCAATTTTCATGTTATGTTCAGATTGCTCCTGCCAACTTTTTTAAATACATTGACAGTTTTTTCCCATCCCTCCTTATGACCAATAAGACATCAACTGAATCAAATTTGAGAATATATACACAATTTAGATATTTCATTATCCTGGGATCACAAAATTTGAGATTGATTCTGCTAGTAATTAACTGAAATCAATCAAATTCTTTTATGTTACAATAAATAATTCTCCCAGTAGTTACTCAATTATCCTCTTAATTATTTTAAATTATTTATATGAAAAATTGTTTCTTAACAAAAGACAGTTTAGCATAAAATATTTTAAAGCCGGAAAATAATTTTATATTAATAAAGTATGCTGATTATCTGTATAATATCATTTTTTCCTTGTGCACAGACATTACAACAAAACCTACGCATTGAGATTTTTTAAAATAAATTTTATGTCAAGTGGGTAAATCAAAGTTGCGCTGGCGCATTCCGCAACAAGTTATTGGGATATTCGACTGAAATAAAAAGAGGAACAGGAGAGGAAATACTTCCGATCATAGAACTAACAGAGTCTTATATCTTACAGATTGTTTTAACTAAAAATAATCAAAAAACATACATGATATTCTTCGAATAACATGCCCCAAAAATGAAAGTACTTGAGAGCACTTTCATGCCAAACGTACATGATACTCTTCGAATAACATGCACAACCAATGAAAATGCTTGCTTGATGGCAGCATTTTCATGCCAAATATAAAGAAATGAGTAAAGAAGAACAGACCTTTTCGATGAAAATGCCTCCAAAAATTAGAGAGTTTTTTGGAAGGGAATATTTTTGCGCTGAAATTTTTTTGATGGCTAACCAGTAGCTACTTTTACGACTCTATCTCCTTCTGAAGTTACATGAATTTTCTCACTAACAAGTAAAATAAAACAATAAAGCAAAGGATAAGGAATAAGTGCATCAATGCTCCAAGCATCACTTCAGAACTTACGTCGTGGTCTTTAAAATAAGGAATATTTTGTTTCAAAGTGGAGAGGAGATTGCCAATCGAGTCTGTCATGGTTGTAAAATAATTTTTCCTATATATAGAATTATAGTTTTGAGTTTCTTGTAACTTTTCTGATAATACCCGATTCTGCGCCGTTTCATTGAGAAAATGATCAGGGTTCAAGTCTGATTTTTTGAGATCCTGAATTTTACAGTTCAATATAGAAAATTTAAAAAGCTACAATACAATAAATATTGATAGTATATTTGTCGGGCATCTTCCAGGCAAATAAAAAGTTAACAAAGGGAAAGAGATGGCCAGTTATAAACATCCGTGTAACTACTGCGGTAAATTAATCGCTCGTGATTCTAATTTCTGTCCTTTCTGTACGCATGAGAACCCTCTTGGGCCTATGAGATGCCCTGTATGCAGGTACCCTCTTGAGGACGGGGCAAAAGTCTGCGGACACTGCGGCGTTTTGCTGTGGATCACATGTCAAAGTTGCGGAAAAGAAACATTTCTCGGGGATAAATGCAGCAATTGCAGTGTTCCTCTTTTAATTGTCTGCCCTAATCCTAAATGCAGGACTGAACAGTCCCCTGCAAGCAAGAATTGTATCAAATGCGGTAAACCGTTGAGGTAATAATATGGGATTCAAGACATCACAACTCCAACCTTTTACAAGGAACTATGAAGACAACAGTTCAGAAGCAGGTTTCCAGTTTACTTTCTACTGTGACATCTGTGAAGACGGCTACAAAACAAGATTCATCGAATCCAAAACATATAAGAAGACAGGCCTGTTTGGCATGGTTGGAAGAGCCCTTTCTGCAGGCTCCGACCTTGTAGGCCAGTACGGTGTTGGAAATGCACTGGAAAGAGGCGTGGATATACTCAACGACCGAAAGCAGGGAATGTCTCCTGAATGGCGCAAGGAGTGGGAAGATGCCTTTGAAATAGCCCAGAATGAGGCAAAAGAACATTTCTTCAGGTGCCCAAGATGCAAGCACTATGTCTGTGAAGCCGACTGGAATGAACAGGATAATCTCTGTGTAGAATGTGCACCAAGGGAAAATGTTGAGCTGACTGCAATTAGAGCAGAACGCATGGTAGATGAAATGAGGGACAAAGCTGAAAATGCAAATGTATTTAAAGGAAATATAGAGAGAAGGCAAACTTTATGTCTGGAATGCGGCAAACCCTCAGGTGAAGGAAAATTCTGTAATAACTGCGGAGCATCCCTTACCCTTACAAAATGTCCAAACTGTGGCAACAAGGTCTCCATTGGTACCAGGTTCTGCGGAGAATGTGGTACAAAGTTAAATTAATCTCTCTGAGTGAACTACTCCTCCCTGAATCCTTCGCCTGACAGCTCAGGTTCGAGGTAGGAGCTTTTGGTTCATTATTTTTTCTATTGAAGGATAAGACACACAAGTCCTTCTTTGCGTTCCGCGGGTGTCGGATAACTAAATAATTAGTGGAATATTCGTAAATTTATTTGATTTTTAAAAATTACCTCTCATGCCCTTCTTGCAGCATGGACAAACATACGTTAACCTTCCAATCCCTGACCGGAGGTTGCCCAGCCAAAAACTATATAATTAGGCAATACCTAACTAACTATCCAGATCCAGCATGACAGAGAAAAAAGAGCATTTGTTATTAGTCTTTGAAAATCTGATCAAAATCAAAAGCGAATGCTCCTGTGAGATCCTCTCTCAATGCGGGTTATCGGATATCACTATAAAACAGATTGGGTATCTGAAGATTATCGATGAACATGGGGACGTGACTTTTAGCAGGCTTGCTAAGATCACCCGAAACTCAAAGCCAACCATCACAGAGATGGTAAACAAATTCGTAAAAATGGACTGCGTGTACAAAGAAAAGTCCTCGGAAGACGGGAGAATATTCTACATTCGCCTGACTGAAAAAGGACGGAGAATAGCTCGTGCCGAAGAAAACGCATTGTTGAAGGTCATTGAAAAAATGGCAGGATCTCTGGACGAGAAAGAAATTGACACGCTTATCGACCTCCTTGAAAAGGTGTGGTGATTTTTTTTGTCCAGCGAAAAAGTTAGGTTAATTCAAACTAAATAATTGGACTGACCTGGTAGACAGAAGAACAAATTCAAAAAAATGAGACGATTGACAATGTATCCAGAACAACCCGATGAAAACAGAGAAAGCATCGTAATGCCGCTCTTTGAGGTAGTTGTCTACCCGAAAAGCCGGGCCAAATTCCTTGCTGACAAAGTCACAGGAGAAACCCTCCTGAATGACATGAAAAACGCTGAATCTGTATATGCCATCGGGCTGACAGTACAAAGCGGCACAAAACCTTCCGACCTAACAGAGGATAAACTGTACAGAACTGGAAATCTCCTTTATATTAAATATGTCCAGCCTGCCGATAACGGATATCTCGTTGTTGCAAGGGCTCTCGAAAGGGTAGAGGCTATTTCTCTGTATAGGAAAAATGGGCTGTTCTACACAACTTACAGGCCTGTCCATGATCTACCGGATTTCGATGAGGATGCTGAGACCGAGGTAATGGCAAATATAAAAAAGACAATTCACGAGATCAGCAACAGGTTCCAGGGCTCCGAGAAGTTTACCCGGTCAATAGACAAGATGGACTCCATTGACCAGATAATAGGCTTTGTCATGCCGTATATACCCGTAAAACTTGCCGAAAAGCAGGACCTCCTGGAGCTTGCCTCGGTTCGTGAGAGGCATCTTGTGTTCCTTCATATCCTTACAAAGCATAAAGAAAATATCAATCTCCAGATCGAAATGGCAAGAAAAGTCACTGACAAAATAAGCAAGTCAAATCGAGAGGCAATGCTCCGCGAGCAACTGAAAGTGATTCAGGAAGAGCTCAATGAAGGGGATGACTCGCTTTCAGGCGATGCTGCATACAGGGAGAAAATTGAAAACTCAACCATGCCTGATGATGTAAAAAAGAAGGCATTTTCCGAATTAAAGAAACTCGAAACCGGAGGCAGTCACAATCCTGAAGCCCCTGTTATAAGGAATTATCTTGACCTCCTGATCGACCTTCCCTGGGTAACCGAGGAGAAAAAGAGCATCGATATTGCCGAAGCCCGTCGGGTGCTTGAGAGCAACCACAACGGACTGGAGAAGGTCAAAGAGAGAATAATCCAGCACCTGGCAGTCATGAAATTAAAACACGAGAAGCAGGGCTCAATTCTGCTCCTGATAGGGCCTCCCGGAACCGGAAAAACAAGCCTTGGGAAAAGCATTGCTGATGCGCTGGGCAGAAAATATATCAGGGCCAGCCTCGGAGGCGTCAAGGACGAAGCCGAAATCCGGGGACACAGGCGGACATATATCGGTGCCCTGCCCGGAAGAATTATTCAGGGCATGAGAAAAGCAGGCACTAAAAACCCTGTATTTATTCTTGATGAGGTCGATAAGCTTTCAGCTTCGTATTCCGGAGACCCGGCAAGTGCTCTCCTGGAAGTCCTTGACCCTGAACAGAACAGCACGTTCTCAGACCACTATCTGGAAATCCCATATGACCTGTCCGATGTCCTGTTCATAGCAACAGCCAACTCTCTGGCAAGTATCCCCTGGCCGCTTCTTGACAGAATGGAGACCATTGAGATCTCAGGTTACACAAAGAATGAGAAACTTGCAATTGCAAAAGACCACCTGGTGCCTGGCATACTGGAAGACCACGGCCTTGATGCGGAGAAACTTAAAATTGAAGATGAAGCCCTGCAAGTAATCATCGAGAAGTATACCCGCGAAGCTGGTGTCCGTGGGCTTAAAAAGCAGCTTGCTAAGATTGCAAGGTTTGTGTCCGAAAAGATCGTATCAGGCAAGGCCGACCTTCCTTACGTGGTCAGGGCTGATATGCTCAAAGAAATTCTCGGAAAAGAAATAATCCGGCAGGAAGAAGCCAGAAAAGAGAATGTCCCAGGCGTTGTCACAGGGCTTGCATGGACGCCAGTGGGAGGAGATATCCTCTTCATAGAAGGCACGTTTATGCCAGGCAGTGGAAAACTCACGCTTACAGGCCAGCTTGGAGATGTGATGAAGGAATCTGCAAAGATATCTTTGAGTCTTGTCAGGTCAAGGCTTGCAAACACTGCAAACAGCTTTGACTTTACTTCAAGCGATATCCACATCCATGTGCCCTCAGGTGCAACCCCGAAAGACGGCCCTTCAGCAGGCGTAACCCTCTTTACCGCCCTCACATCCCTCATAACCGGCAAAGCGGTTGACCCCAAGCTTGCCATGACAGGGGAAATAACGTTGAGCGGTGCAGTACTGCCTGTTGGAGGCATAAAAGAGAAAGTTCTGGCAGCTCACAGGGCAGGCATAAAGAAGATAATCCTGCCAAAAGAGAACGAGAGGGACCTTGAGGATGTACCTGAAGATGCCAGAAACGAACTTCAGTTCGTGCCTGTAGAGACCATCGAAGAGGTCTTGAGAGAAGCTCTGGATATTGATCTGCCCAGGCCGGTAGTACCCTCATATTCAGGAAACAGCTTTGCAATTACGCATAGTGTATAAACGTTAAGAAATGCAGGATTGGGCTTACGGTTTTCAGACCATAATACCCATCCAATTTTTCTTCCTGATTTCCTCCTGATTTTTCTTCTTGATTTTTCTTTTTGATTTCCTCCTGATTTTTCTTCCTGATTTCCTCCTGATTTTTCTTCCTGATTTTTCTTTTTGATTTCCTCCTGATTTTTCTTCCTGATTTTTCTTTTTGATTTCCTCCTGATTTTTCTTCCTGATTTTTCTTTTTGATTTCCTCCTGATTTTTCTTCCTGATTTTTCTTTTTGATTTCCTCCTGATTTTTCTTCCTACTTTCCTCCTGATTTTTCTTTCTGATTTCCTCCTAACTTTCCTTCCTGATTTCCTCTAATTTTCCTTCCTGATTTCCTCCTGATTTTTCTCCCAATTTTTACCCAGAAAACTTTGAAAAAACGTCTTTCCTCTTCATAGAAAAACATGCAAAATGGTATTGAGAATGGAATAAAAGACGGCTCTTTTAAAGTTCTGGATTGTCATTAGAGTCTGATTTACAAAACCGGAACTCCATCAAAGCCAAAAAATCAAAAATCACCATGTTTGAAGTTAAAAACATAAAGATTATGGAATTATATCTTAGTTTACTTTTTAGGGCATGTCAAAAAGTATTATACTTATTATAACTTTTATAGTTAGAAGCGTGCACAAATTAACTGATATTTAATATTATAAACTATTGTAACTGATACAACATGCCACCATTGACTTTTTGGATAGGCTCTACGTAACAATTTAGCCTACTCAAATAAGTTTATTGATATTCGTTTTGACTTCACATATAAGTATGATAATTAATGGAAAATGTAAAAAAGCAATCAATACAAAATTAAAGAAAATCAACTTACAGAAGTTAGTTCATTGAATATCAATAAATATGGCTGTTTGTTGTTTTACTCAGACATTTGCTTTCAGTTACTGCGGAAATCCTATAGAAAATAAAACATTAATCATGTAGTAGCAGACGATCAAAATGAAGCAATTAGTTATATTATCGATTCTGATTATAGCTGTGCTTTTTACAGCTGGTTGTACTGAGCCAAAACCTACCCAAGAGTCTCATTATAATGGTTCCATTGTCAATACGACCGAACTTGAGCAGATAAATACATCACTTGAGAAAGGCCCGGTCTTTTTGAAAATCGGCGCCGAATGGTGTGGGCCATGCCAGAAAATGGAGCCTATCCTTCAGGAACTGGCAAATAAATATGAAGGAAAAGCAACGATCATGTCTGTAGATCTAGAACAAAGCCCTGAATTTATTGAGTATTTCGGAATAAGCTCTATTCCTGACTCATCTGTGATCATAGGTATTGAAAACGGAGAATACGTATATATGCAAGAGGATGGAAACGTCAGCAAGGACAGGTTCACGGCCAGAATTCTTGGACTCAGGGATCAGCAAGAATTCGAAAAAGTTCTGGATCTAGCGCTGCAGAAAGAAAATATCAAATCCAAATAAAATCCCCAAATAAAATCTCCAAATAAAATCTCCAAATAAAATCCCCAAATAAAATCCCCAAATAAAATCCCCAAATAAAATCCACTTTTTGCAGTAAAATTTCAAATTCATAATTTTTTGTGCTATCTATTTTTCTGCAAAGTATGCATTTGGAAAGTCACATCCTGCCTGTCTTAAATATATTATATATAAGCCACAGTCCAAAGATGCTGGCAATAACGAAACTGAATGTGCCAAGAAAAGGAACACCCCAAACAAGAGGTCTCATATGTGTTTGAATGACCAGAGAGGAAGCGACAATCATAGCAGAGATAATCAAACTGATAGATAACCGATTACTTGCAACGTCAATCTCGGACACCAGCCGGTTGCCGTCCTCAGATTCAAATTTTATTTTCAAATAGCCATTTTCAGCATGATCAAGTATATGTGAGATTTTATTCGGTGCTTTTCGAAAGAGACGTGTCCAGCTTGAAATATTGTTATAGGCTTTGTGAGCCAGGCTTTGTGGATAAAAACGCTTTTTCAATTCGTTTTTTGCATAAGGTTCGAGAAGTTCGCTAAAATTTAAATCCGGGTCCATTATAAGTCCAAAGCTTTCAACAGCCACTATACCTCTAACCAGTAAGACTATATTATGAGGCATCGCAACCTGGTGGTCTCTTAAAATGCTTATCAATTCTTCAATTATCATGGAGGCATCAAGGTTTTTGAGAGACTTACCATAGTATTTGGATCGAAAAGATTCAACATCCTCTTTCAATAACCTTGTGTCTGCATAAGAGTCTATACAACCCATATCTCGGAGTAACTCGATGAACAACGAACTATCTCCATTAACTAAAGCTACCATGCCATCCAGAAACATATCGCATATTTCCGAGGAAAGATGGCCTGTCATTCCAAAATCAAGAAAAGCTACGATTCCGTTTTCCATTATAAGGATGTTTCCGGGATGCAGGTCTGCATGGAAAAAGCCATCTTCAAATACCTGCTGCATGAAAGCTTCTATGACTACAGAAGCTATAGTGCTCCTATCAAAGCCCTGCCTGTCCAGTAAATCCACACGGCTACTTTTTATACCTTTGATATATTCCAGCGTCAACACACATGTGTTTGTATAGTCCCAGTAAACCCGTGGAATATGGACCTGGCTATTTTCCCTGAAATTGTCTGCAAAACGATCTGCGTTCCAGCCTTCCTGAGTATAATCTATTTCTGCAAGAATACTGCGAGATAACTCGTCAACAATCTCAATCGGCCTGTATAATCTCGCCTCTGGCATATGTTCATCAACAAGTCTGGCTATACTGTACATAATGTCCAGATCAGATTCGATTACCTCCTTTATGCCAGGACGCTGGACTTTTACGACAACCTCATCGCCATCTTTTATCTTTGCCCTATGCACCTGACCAATAGATGCACAGGCAAGTGGTTTTTTTTCAAAACATTCAAATAATTCTTCAATGGGATGTCCGAGCTCTTCTCTTATAATTAGTTCAACTTCTTCAAACTCAAAAGAAGGCGCCTCGTCCTGAAGTTTTGCAAACTCGGCAGCATATTCCAGAGGAATAAGGTCATGCCTCATGCTCAGCAATTGACCTAACTTAATGTAGGTCGGACCCAGTTCCTCAAGTATCTTACGTACTCTAATCGGGCCTGAAGTGTTGAGTCTGTCTATCTTATCTTTATTGTTAAACTTATAGGTCAAGTCCCTGATACTGCTCAAACCTATCTTTTCAACAACATATCCAAACCCATACTTCTGGAGAACCTCGATTATCTGGCCATATCGTTTCAACATGGCATAGCGATGAAGCTTTTTACGTATCATAATGTCATTAGCCTGGAATTTTTATGGGGGTTGTTAATTTATTTTTATAATAAGTTAACAGGATATATTATATATTTTTAGTTATCCTTATATTAGAGTTCCTGTTTCTTATCCCGTTTTCATATTATTCAAGTTATTTACAAACTCCAGGTCCCAGGAGATAAAGAAATTCCTTAAGCTTCAGGTAGGGAGATAAAGAAATTCCTTAAGCTTCAGGCAGTTTCATCACATCATTAAAGAGGTGTGTAAAAATTCAAAGTTGTCCACCGCTTCAGGAGGAAGTCCTATTTCTTCAAACATCTCCCTGAAAAATGCGCGATATTTCTTTTCAGGTATCGACTCTCCGACGCTTCCGACATGCATTATGATTTCAAGCCTGACCTTTCCTGAAGAATCGAGTTCAACTATATACTTGTTCCCTGTGTACCTGTTACCCTTATCAAAAGTCACGACCCCTGCCTTTGGGACAAAATAACTTACTGAACCTACCTGGTTCCCGTCCTTAAAAAAAACTTCTTTCGTATCCGAGCCTATATCGGGGCCTCCATAAAAGCCCAAAACGTAATTGTCGTAACTGGAATCATCACTGTTTTCCGTAAGATACGCATGTACAGCCGGAAAATCTGGAGACTCTTTTACCTGTATTTCGGCGTCCCATGTCTGGTTTTGTGCAGCTTTTTTCAGAGCCTCAAGATACTTTTCCGAAGCTTTTTCATCCGAGCCGAAGAGGAGCCCTAATTTTTCAAGCATCCAGGAGTCATCAGGAAATTCCGATAGCTGTAAAGGGGACTCGGGGTCGGAATGGCTAAAATTCGAGACTGCAATACAGGTTCTGATCCCGGTTTCAGTTCCGTTTTCACATACAAAGACCATAAGTTCGGAGTCATCTTTATAGTTAAGCCGTATATTCTGCACAAGAACAGCACTTCCGAAGTTTTCCCGGACTTCAGGGACATCTCCTGGTTCAAAGCCCGAAAAGTTTCCTGGCCAGGGCCATGAGCCTTCTACCTCATAACCAGCTTTCTCAGCTTTCGTAAGTACGGAATTGTAATCAAAAGACCCAATATCAACTTCTTCGGAGTAGTACAAGGAACTGTCAAGCAATTCCATTAATAAGAAAGGGCCGTAGAGAAACAGCATAAATAGAATGAGCGGGAGCAATAATAATATCAGTATGGCTTTTTGCTTATTCATGAAACTCTCAACTCTGGAAAAGCATCCGTGGACTGGGAGGCTGTTAGTGTTCCTTTGTTCCTTATATGTAGTATCTTAAAAATACTGAAATTATAATTGGAGTTTTTCACATTATTATATGAAACAGGCCAACTTAATAAATAATTTATATATTTCCATTACTGAGTTAAAAAATTACCTATCATTCGAGAAAAAAGCGCAGGTAGACCAAAGAATCTGGCTCGGAAACTTTTCCAGGGTTCAGAAGCCTGCCCATTGTGATGTTATTTGTGACATTAATGGTCCCAATAATCTGTAACGTAGTGAAACTTATAACCATAGTGATTACATAAAGAAAACTAAGGGCCTGTATTGCCTAACGTACCTATATTGCGAATATAAATGTAAAGAAAGTTAAAAACCCGAGGTAAAAGTCATGAAAGTGATAGCAATAAACGGAAGTCCTCGAAAGAACTGGAACACAGCCACCCTGCTGGAAAAAACCCTTGAAGGTGCAGCTTCAGAAGGTGCAGAAACCGAATTAATCCACCTCTATGACCTTGACTTTAAAGGCTGTATAAGTTGTTTCGCCTGCAAATTAATAGGTGGAAAAAGCTTTGGAAAGTGCGCAGTAAAGGATGAACTGACACCTGTGCTTGAAAGGCTGGAGGAAGCCGATGCCGTAATACTCGGATCGCCAATTTACCTTGGAAATTCCACAGGAGAAATGCGATCCTTTATGGAGCGCTATATATTTCCGTATATAACCTACTCTACTGACACACAAACATTTTATCCCAAAAATATTCCTGTTGGTTTTATCTACACTATGAACATCACTGAGGACCTTTTTGAGATGGTTGGGACTAATAAGCTTATTGAGGCAAACGAATGGGTTGCAACAAGGATATTTGGTTATTCCGAATCGTTATGCAGCACCGACACATCCCAGTTTGATGATTATTCAAAATACTCTTCGTCTATTTTCAATCCTCAGGAAAAGGCAAAAAGGCGAAAAGAAGTATTCCCTCAGGACTGCCAGAAAGCCTTTGAGATGGGAGCCAGATTCGTTAAACGGCAAAAAGCTCTGAAAGAACAGAACAAAAGCAATAAAACTTGAGTTATTTTACTTCCTGATACCGATTTTTAACTCCTGTAATATCGAAAACATCCACCAGTTTGTCTGGCGGCCCTGCCCAAAAAGGAGAAATACGTGGAAGGAAGAAGGCGTAAAAATACGAAAAACAGGAAAAAGAAGATTAAAAGATAAAAGGGATCTTCATCATCCCCTATGGATAAAATGATTTCCAATTCAAGGCTGCATTGGTTTTTATGAGGACATTATGAGGATAATCGCATAGTAAAATATTTTGTCACAATTATAGGATCAAATCTTCCTGTCGTTGTCGTCAAACCTATTACTGTTATCTCGTTTGTTCCTGTCATTGTCGCAGGGTGCTATATTTAACTTAATGATAAAATTGTTACTTACAGTGCAAGACAGTACAAAACAGAATGCCAGGAAAACTCCCAGCATCTGTTTTATTTTCAATACATGACCCACTCCAAACTTTAATCGAACCCATTTCTTTATCCAGATTGTTGTTTATTTAATAGAGGGGTGTATGACGAGATAACTACCTTCTTATACAGCCAATCCTCATCGTTTTTTATAGTGACTTTTACATAGTGGCTTTTACATAGTGGCTTTTATCTGCTGTAGAATACATAGGAGTACTCGTAGTAGTAGCTATAGAATTTGTTGTAAGAACTGCAGAACGTATTGTAGCTGACGAACCAGCTCATATACATTTTGTACCATTTGTTGTACTCTTTGCCATGTTTCTTATTGTTCCACTTTTTCCTGTCGTTATCCCACTTTCTCTTATCGTTATCCCACTTTCTCTTATCGTTATCAAATTTTCTCTTGTCGTTATCCCACTTCTTTCCGTTGTAGTTGTCAAACTTAAATTTATTTCCATCCTTTTTGTTCTTATTATTGTCCCAAGGAGCTGCACTGACTGATGCAACTGTCACTGACAGTACAAAACAGACTGCCAGGAAAATTCCCAATGTCTTTTTCATTTCTAACACATACCTCACTCCAGAAATTTATTCTCCAGAAACTTATTTAAACTCTTTTTATTTGTAAAACGTTATTTATTTCTTTGGTTTTTATTTTACTTTGTTTATATTACGTGATTTTGTTTTATACCTTAAATTACCTGTTAAATTTACTCTGTTCAATTCACTTGTTCTAGGTGTCCTCACTTGTTCTAGGTGTCCTGCCGACTACACGCAGCTTGACAATTTTAAAATTCGTTATATAAAATATAAATATACTTATACCAAAAAATAGCTTAAAAGGGTTTAATTAATGAAATAATAGTTTTAAATGGTTTAATTTGTAAAATAAATGTTTTTAAAACTTAAAACTTATTTTTATCGACATATAACGTGTTTAATGCTTATAAACCGCCTTAACATTGGTGTTTCAAGGCGAACTGCCAGGATCTAAGGTATATAAGCCTTTTAACAGATTCAAAAAAACCCTGTTGTATTTGTTCTTTATATACGATCAACAATTTGCTTTGTGATTGTGTCTTTGAATTGCCGCTTCTGTTATCGATTAAGCATTTTTTGCCTGAATACAGGTTTTTTCAAGCAAAATGGGCTTTAATGGAAGTTTTTAGGGAAAATAAGTTTTTTTAAACTTTAAAATCGATATATCTTAATAAATAATAGAAATGACATGAAAAAAACCGATTTAAATCATTAGATCTTACAAAAAAGTGAAAAATTTGCTTATTTTATTTTCCAGGCACATGCATAGGAAGCTACTTTGCGATTAATGACAGCACAAGAGCTATGCAGTACGTAGCCTAACTAAAAAACCAGTATCATGAGCTTAAAACGCTTTATCATTCCTGCTGATTCGGTGGACGTGGTAAGGTCCAGGAATCTCAGCCCGCTAGCGTCAAGCACTTCTATGGTCAGGTGCGTGTACTTTCGGTTTGGTATTCGTGGAAAAGTCTAATAATATATGAAATCGGACAGCTTTGTTTAAGAATTGTCCAGATCGCAATCTTTAAGGTAAGATGGAAATTCATTTTCCAGGAACTCGATATCCGCTTCATGTAACGAAAAAGTGCATAAACGAATTGCAAAAACAAGCTCTAAAAACAATTTCAATATCAGTTGTAACCCAATATCAGTTGTAATCCAATATCAGTTGTAACTCAATATCAGTTGGACCTCAATATCAGTTGGACTCCATTCGGATCGAACCTGAAATCTATATGAAATCATATGGCAGACAAAGCTAAAGATGTTCTAGCAATGTGAAAAAGAAGGTGACATTCTGGATAAATAATATTGAAGATAAAAATATTGAACATAGCATTAATGGGGATTGGGCATCCGGTTATTGGGGAGTTGGGGGGTATGGGGGGTTATTAAAAAGAGTTAAAAGGTCTCTTATGACCTTCCCAGATGCCCAATACGCTAAGAGTACTTCATTGTATATAAACTTAAAGATTTAATCGCATATTGGCTAAGGATAGTCAAATTATGTAAAAAATAAACCTATGAAAAATGGCTCTGGTGTTACGATGGAAACTTTCAATAAAATCTCAAATTTAGGGCATTTGTGATGCCAGATTCATATCTATAAGTCCGAGGCCAAATAATGCAACTACCAAATGAGATACAATGAATTTTTTCCGGATCATAGTCTTCTTCAAAGACTGAGAACGTCATACATTCTTTTCCTACATTCTGCGCCTATAGTTTGGATGCACCACTTTCTCTTCGACCAGGGCTTATTTTTGCTTTTTTTAAAACAAGCCTGATGCTCTCTTTGTTTATTGTCTCAAAACCTTCTTTTTTCTTCAATTCTTCAGTCAGCAGTGCAAGTGTCCACTTTTTTCTTCCATCAGGAGGTGGAGTACACGCTTGAGCTATGATTTCCGCAATGTGTTTCTCTGTATATTTTATGGGTTGACCGGTTCTTGGATTATCTTGAAGAGCTCTTTGGAGACCTTCCTCCAGGTATCTCTTCTTGGTTCTCCCAACGGTATTCCTGCCGACATTCAGTATTTCAGCGATCTCCAGATTCTTTTTATTTTTGTTTGCAAGTAATAGAATTCGTGCTCTGATCAATTCTCTTGCATTTTTCTGTCCTTTTTTAACAAAGTCCTGGAGGTATTGCTCCTCGTTATCTTTAAGTTTGATTTTCACCATAAAGAGCTCTATAACATTTTAAGTATATAAAAACGCACTAAATTTAAATTGTTATGGCCTCGTTTCTAAAACATAGTTTCTTAAAGTTTTTAATTTGTCTTTCTCAACTCATTTATTCTGTGACTTATATTGTGACGAAAACCATTGCAGCTACAACCGTGGTCCATTTTCCATCCTTGTCGCCGTTTGCGGTCTGGCACATATGGAATGTGTCAAAGATATGCCCGCTCGCCTTGTATACCTGCTCTCTCTCATGCCAGGCCATTTCTGCGTTAAACTCTATTCCAAGGGTGGTCGCAAGCATTGTTGCCGCCAGGTCTTCAGCATATTCTCCTGCAATAATTTCTTCTTCTCCAAAAGAATGATGTTCGGAAATGTACCCGTAGTTGTCTTCATTTACAGGAACTGCAGTCCCTATGGCTGCAGCCATTAAACGATGAGGCTCATTAGTATCATTCCTTGCAAGTACACAATGGACAATGGCACCAGGTTTTAACTCTGAAAGTCCTTCTTCTCTGGGTACGACTTTGCAATTCGGGGGCAGAATACTCGAAACACTTACAAGATTGAATTTCTCAATCTTTGCAGCCCTTAGCGCAAGTTCAAAAGATGCTAATCGGTCTTTGTGTACCCCTGTACCCTTTGTCAAAAATGATTTTTTTGGGATCATGTTAACTCCTTCAGGACTTACGCAGTTGAAATGAAGAATCAATAGCTTCAGACCGTTAACTGCCTAAAAACCGACTTTAATCCACAGTTTTTGCCTTAATTGATTTTGCTTCTCAAGTGCGTAAGTCCTATCCTTAAGAGATTTATGCATTTACTGTGTGGTTTCCATTGTATGAGCAACCGATACACGTTATAAAATTTTCAAATTTGTTTGAAAATTTTTTAATTGTTGTAAGTTAAACTACTGAGCTCATAGTTATATCTTTAATTTCTGAAACGTAAGCCACAGTTATGAACTTTACCCTTTTTACTCATAATTTTCAGAGATAGAGAATTCTCCACAGGAATTACAACCCAGCGAATGGACCTGCCTGTTTAGTTCTGTAAAGCCATCATCTTTTTTCCCCTGCCCAGAAAGAGCTTTTTCATAGACATTAGAATTTGCAACCCCTTCAAAGATAAATCTTGTCTCTATCGGAATTTCACCTGCGTGGACTTTTATATCTTTTTTTTGTACATTAACTGTAACCTGGTCAGGGAGAAGCCCGGATTCGGCCATATAATCAAGAATCAGCTTTCTTCCAAACTCCTCAGCAAACTCCACGGCTTCACTCCGGATTATGAAATGCCTCCTTCCTACAGGTGTGTACACAAAGACCCCTTTTGTTTTAAGGTCATACTTGGACTCACTGTAAAGCGTGCGCACTGTTATCTCAATGCGTTTTGTCCCTTTTCCTGCAAGAGCTCCGACGGCATTTCCAACCTCTGAGTGTTCAGGAGCAAAGACTTCGGCATCTATGAGCTTCTTCAGTTCGTCCACATATGCCCTTACCGGCCCTCCAAGCAGGACAACAGGGATATCCACTTTAAAACGAGCGAAGAAATTGCCATCAAGCATTTTTTCAATTTCTTTCCTGTCCACTCCTTCCATCAGAAAAGCAATGAGGTCTCGGGCCATGTTTCTGGCAAAGAGCCGCTTAACATTTAGACAGAACTCATCCCTGTCAATCCCTATGAAGTTTGCAAGCAGAGTAGCTCCGATTTCCGAAGCTTCAACATTCCATTCAGTATATTCACCAAGCACATGAAGCGCATCTGTTGGGGTAAAACCGATTACCTGAACAAGCCGCTTCTGGATTAGAGAATCCATTACTCTCTTTGGAGGGAGGATACTTTTGTCCCAGTAGACATCTTTGAGGGAACGCGGTTCGTCCCGTATAAGGGCAAGGAGCTCTTTTTCTTCCCGGTTCAAATTGACAGGTTTCTGTTCTGTCCGGACAAAGAACTTTGTTGCCTGGATATGTTCGTCCAGCTTGAGCCTGTCCGGAATCCAGCGCTTTTTCAGAGTGTTCATAAAATCGGGGTACAGGACTGCTGCCCTGCAGAGAGGGATAACCCGCCTGGGGCCTATGTGTATATTGCCGCTCTGGACCCAGATATGACTGTCTCCGCCCATAGCCGAAGTTTCCATACGCAGAGCTCTGACTTTTGTTTGCCAGCCTCCCACAACTGCTCCTGCCTCACTGAGGTCTGGCAGTCCTTTATGGACCAGGGAGACATCCGTGCTTGTTCCTCCGACGTCAATTACAGTGCAGGTCTCGTGCCCGGACAGATAGGAAGCTCCAAGGAGACTTGCTGCGGGGCCTGAAAAGACCGATTCTATGGGTTTTTTCATAGCTTCCTGCATGCTTACTACAGAACCGTCGCAGCGGAGCATGGCAATTCTCGGGTTGAGGCCTCTTCTTTCTATCTCAGTTACTATCGTTTTTAAGAAGCCTTCTGCTACAGGCAGGAGCTGGGCATTGAGGTAGGCAGTAACTCCCCTTTCATAAGCCCCGAGCGACTGGGCCAGTTCATGCCCGCAGACCACAGGCAGCCCTGTCAATTCCTGGATCAGGGTTTTTACACGCAGCTCATGCTCCGGATTTCGCACACTGAAGTAAGAAGAGACTGCAAAAGCCGATACCCTGTCTTTTATTTCAAGTACGAATTTTTCTACTGCCGGCAGGTCAAGGGCTGCGACTTCCTCGCCATTACTGTCATGCCCTCCCTTTACCATAATCCAGTTCTCAATTCCCGAATCTTCAGGAACATCATAATTTCCGATAAGGATGAGCCCAACAGGATATCCTGTTCCTTCAAGGATAGTATTGGTGGCAAGAGTAGTTGAAACCGAAACTACAGTCACGAGTTTTATCTTTTCCGGGTCAAGTCCGTCAATTGACTTCTTTATTCCTTCTATAGGATCAGGATAAGTTGTGAGGGCCTTGTTTGAGCATACAACTTTTCCATCCGATTTCCTTATTAAAACCGAATCAGTATAAGTTCCACCTGCATCAATGCCCAGATCATATGCCATTTTTGAACTGCATTCCATTTTTATATCTCCACATTTACTTTCTGGCGTTTTTGCATTACTCTTTCCTTGCCATTTGTAATGCTGTTCCTTTTATGCCATTTTTAATTACTTGCTGATGTTCTGACCGCAAAATCAGGACATTACGTCCAATTCTGTTCGGTCCTCAGGAGCTGGTGAGAGACTAAAGACCAAACACTGAATTAATTATTGCATTATTGCACTATTGAGGGTAAATATAAATATTCCGGGAGGTTTCCGGAACTCAAACTTTTGGCATTCCAACTCCAACGAAAACAAGCTTTGTCTCTAAGGGTACTGCCCCTGCTTCACTAAGAGATATATCTTTTCTACTGACTTCGATCTGGATCTGTCCTTTGTCGAGCCCTGCTTCGGTCATGTATTCCATGATGAGTTTTCTTCCCAGAACATCGGCATATTCCAGAGCGTCTGAGTAGCTTCCAAAGGTTTCCCTGCCCTGAGGCGAAAACAGAAGAACGAGCCTTTTCTTATCTTTTGAGTAGGCGCTTTTGATCAGGATTTCAATTCTTTTTATGCCCTTGCCTACAACGGCTCCGACAGCGTTTCCTACTTCGGCATGCTCCGGGATTATGATGTCGGCATCGAGAATTTGTTTCAACTCCCTGGTGTATGCAACTACAGGGCCTCCTATCAGCACCACAGGGATTTTCATTTTGAACTGTGTAAACCTGTCAGAAAGCAGGATTTTCTCGATTTCGGAGGACGGCACATCCGTCTGGATAAAAGATACTAGGTTTAAGGCCATATTCCTTGCAACGTCCTGTTTTATCTGTTTGCAGATCTCGATATGGTCGGTCTCGGTATATCGTTCCAGAAGTTTTGCTCCTACCCTTGAGGCTTCTTGGTCCCAGGCTGTATATTCTCCGAGCACATGAAGCGCATCGGTTGGGGTAAAACCTATTGCCTGGACCAGGCGTTTTCTTATGAGCGAATCAAGCAGACCCGGAGAAAGCGTTTTCCTGGTCTCCCAGAAAATATCATTAAGCGATGCCGGAAAATCTCCTATCCTGTCAAAGAGTTCTGCTTCAAATTTTCCGAGGTCTGAGGGTTCAATGCCTGTCCTTACAAAAAACTTAGTAGGTTGCACATTTTCGTCAGGATGCATAGCTCCAGGAATTCTTCCTTTTCTCAGGACTTCAAGAAAACCGGGGTATTTAACCGCTGCAACGCAGAGTGGGATAACTCGCCTTGGGCCGATATTTATTTTCATGTTCCTGATCCAGACATGGCTGTCCCCTCCCATTGCTGAGGTTTCCATCCGGATAGCTTTTACCTTTGTCTGCCAGCCTCCGACTACAGCGCCCTCCTCACAGAGTTCAGGAAGCCCGTTTTCGAGCATGGAAACATCCGTACTTGTCCCGCCTACGTCAATAACTGCACAGGTCTCAAGCCCTGAAAGGTGTGACGCTCCTACAAGGCTTGCTGCAGGGCCCGAAAAGATAGACTCGATTGGTTTTTCCAGGGCTTCGTTAATGCCCACTACCGAACCGTCACATTTGAGCATCAACAGCCTTGAGTCCATTCCTCGCCTGGAGATTTCTTCCCTGATTGAGCGGATAAACTGGTTTGCAATAGGAATCAACTGGGCGTTCAGGTAGGCTGTAACCCCTCTCTCGTAGGCTCCAAGGTCAAGTGAAAGTTCGTGTCCGCAGACCACAGGCATCCCGGTAAGTTCCTGGATGCGGGATTTGACTGCCAGTTCATGAGCAGGGTTTCGGATACTGAAATAGGACGAGACTGCAAAGGCTGAAACCTTATCCCTAACCTTACTGACAAAAGCTTCCACAGCTTCCATATCAAGAGAAACCAGTTCGGCTCCGTGATGGTCGTGCCCTCCTTTTACGATAGTATGAAACTCAATATCCTTTCTTTCCGGAATTTCATAATCTCCTACGAGGATCAACCCTACAGGATAGCCATTTTTTTCAAGGATTGTGTTTGTAGCAAGCGTTGTTGAGACCGAAACCATTTTTACGTCTTTTAAATATTTCTCATCCAGCCCGTCTATGGAATTTTTAATTCCTGTGAGCAGGTCAGGATAGGTGGTAAGCGCCTTGTTCGAATCTATCACTTTGCCATCTGAGTCCCGAATGATAATCGAATCAGTATAGGTGCCTCCTGCATCAATTCCCATGCTGTATTGTATCTAAATGCCTCCTGTTCATTTTTTAGAATTGGGGTTCATGAATTGGGTCATGAGATAGTTTATATGGTTAAAATTGCCGGGCATATATTATATTTAAAAGTATTTTATTCATGTGCATAATATGCTATTGGGAAAGTTAGTGGTTTTTGACAAATAAAAAGGAAAAAATCTAAGACGGTTTTAGGTAAATAATAGACGATTTCAGGTAAGTAATAGACGATTTCAGGTAAGTAATAGACGATTTTATTTAAATATTAAATTATTTTAGTCATGTACTATGTAATTTTTTGCAAATACTATTTTTGATTGTTAAGTAATGGTATTAGATAAAAAATCTGAAATATTAATATTAAGTTTAACAAAAATATGTTTATTTCAGACTACAAATTAATTATTGGACCCGCACAAAAACTCAAACTTAGTTTTTGAATCCCGCGATGGGGTAATTATCTAAAAAACTTATAAGAAAAATGAGAAGGAAAGTAATTCTGAAACATTTATGAATTTGGAAATAAAAGTTGGTTTTGGAATGAGCTCATACTTTCGATAGAATCCTGAATTAAAAAAGTACTTTACTATTTGACACACAATTAGTAATAGAAAACGTACATTATACTCTTCGAATAACATGTACAAGCAATGAAAGTGCTTGCAGATAGCAGCATTTTCATGCTAAACTAGAATCAAACAGAAGTCCTAATTTTAGGAGTTGGTAAATTTTATGGGAGATCAAAATGATGAAATATATCTCACAGAAGTGCAAGCTTGCAAACTGGATTTTTTAGAATGGACACCTGAGAAGGGAGTGAATGTTAGTGAAACGTCAAAACAATTTGCAAGGGAGTTTCTAAATTTATCAGGTACAGAAGACGATGGCGAGAATAAAAAATTTAACGGGGCTAAAAAGACATTCAATGAAATAGCTTCATTATTAGTCCAGCGTAAAGCAGAGAGTGACGGACTGATTCCTAAAGCAGCCATAGATGAAATAGCAGAACAAAGCGGAACTACAGATCGTAGAGTTTATACAGTACTGGAAGCTTTAGAAGCTGAGGGATGGAAACCATAAAAGCTATGAAGAAAGAACGAGTGCATCGATTCTGAAATAAATACATACTAATAAAATAATTACAGCTTATGACGCAAACATTATTTTAAAGTCACATGGAATTTTGTAACACGGAAAACGCAGTCGTCCGAAGAGTGATTCGAAAGATTGATTCGAAAGATTGATTTTATCTGGATATTACAACCACGGAAAACGCGGAAAGCACGGAAGAGCCAAGCATTTACTACTTATTTCCGTGTCCTCTGTATCATCCGTGTCTTCTGCATCATCCGTGCCTTCCGTATCTTCCATGCCTTCCGTATCTTCCATGCCTTCCATATTTTCCATGCCTTCCGTATTTTCCATGCTTTCCGTGGTTTTTAAAAAGCTCATTTTTGGCATACTTCGGAATCAACGCACCAGCTGGTGTTATATAATTTGTTATATTGTTGACAATGCAAAACATTAAAAAAAGATTAACTGTGAAATAAACGTCTCTATCGACTTGCTCTCACTGACACGTTTTTACTTCTTTTCCGCTACTGTGATTTTTATAGTGAACTCAGTTCCAGAGTCCCTGTTCAAGTCAAGTTCTCCGTCTAACTGGTCTACCAGGATGGTTACCAGTTGTATTCCAAGGGTATCGGAGTCTTCCAGACTGATGCTCTCAGGTATGCCTGCTCCGTTATCTGAAACGACCAGGATATAACTGGTACTTTTACATGCTTCGTTACTATCTTCAATTCCGCTATCTTCAGATTTTTCACTTATTTCCCGTGAGAGTTTTATTTTAATTTCTCCTGTTTTCCCACCTGGAAATGCATGTTTGAGGGAATTTGAGACCAGCTCATTAATAATCATTCCTAACGGAACTGCAGCATCCATATCAAAGAAAATATTTTCCTCTATTTCCAGAACCATTTTGACTTCCGAAGCTCCAACGTTGTAACACCTGAAGAGCTCCTCAGTCAGTTTTTGAAGGTAAGTTGCAAAATTAAGAGTACTGACTTCTTTTGATCCATACAGTTCTTCGTGGATCAAAGCCATAGAAATAACCCTGTTCTGGCTGTCCCTGAAAGCTGCAAGCACCTTTGAAGTATCATAAATCTCATTGACAGCGAATTTTTCAGCCTGCAGGTCTAGCAGAGACGAGATTACCTGCAGATTATTTTTAATTCTATGATGAATTTCCTTTTTACGGGCTTCTTCAATTTTTTTCAGGAAATTTTCAGCTTCCTTTTTCTCAGTAATATCCATTGCGACGCAGATGATCCCGATAATGTTTCCTGTGGCATCGTGCAGCGGCTCCGTGGTCATATCATGGACCAGATTACCACCAGCAGAAGCTGACCTATGGGTGACTACCTCGTCACGTCTACCTGTGCCACTGTCTAATACCTGACGCTTGATAGCGGTAAATATCTCAGCATCCTCCGGCTGATATATCTCGTAGTCACGCTTACCCAGGACATCCTCGATTTTGAAGCCAGGCGCAGGGTTGTACACCCACGTGTACCTCAGCTCGAGGTCCTGACTGAACATAACAATTCTTGAGCCTCTCAGGGCGAGACGAAAGCGTTCCTCGGACTTTCGCAGTTCTTCTTCTATCCGCTTACGCTCTGTGATATCCTTCATTATTCCGAGGACTTTGTTTGTAAGATAATTTCCCTTTTGAAGACAGACCCCATGATCTTCAACATGGATATATTCTCCGTCCTTCCTTCTAAAACGATATTCAAGGTGGAAATTCCTCTTATTTTCAGTGTTCCTCACGTCATGGCTGCAGCCGTTTATCTTTTGATTCCAGACTTTCTTCTGGTCTTCAGGGTGGACATTGTTTATCCATAGTTCAATACCGGTGTCCAGCAGTTCTTCCTGAGTATATCCTGTAATCTCTTCTATGGTGCCTGCCCAGTAGATTTTATTTTCCTCGACATCGTGCTCATATATTAACTGACCTGTCTGTTCCGTAACAATCCGATATCTTTCCTCACTATTGTGAAGCCTTTCTTCGGCTTTTTTACTCTCGGTTATGTCTCTGGCGATAACCGAGATAGCCATAAGCTCTCCGAAGATATCGAAAACCGGAGAAAGAGTCATTGAGACATCTATAACCGTACCGTCTTTTCTTAACCGTGAAGTCTCATACTGGTGAATTTTTTCTCCCTGTTTTATCATTTCAGTCAGTTTTTGTGATTCATTTACCAGGACGGAAGGCATTAAGACTGTTGCAGGCTTTCCCAAAATTTCTTCAGCTGGATATCCATAGATTTGCTCTGCCCCAAGGTTCCAGCTGGTAATGAAACCATCAAGAGACCGGGTTACAATAGCATCATTTGAATATTCCACTATATTCGCTAAGTTCTGAACTCTTTCCTCTGCTTTTTTACGCTCAATGGAATACTGGATAGAACGTTTCAATAATCTGCCATCTACCTGCCCTTTGACCAGATAGTCCTGAGCACCTGTCTTTACAGCCTCAATTCCGATATTTTCATCATTCATTCCTGTCAGAATTATAATGGGAATTCGTGAATTCCTTGAATGAATTTCAAGAAAAGTATCAATACCGTCGCTGTCTGGCAATCCCAGGTCAGATAATATTATATCAAACCGATTCTCTTTAAGAAGGCTCAAACCTTCGTTAAGGGTCTGAACGGTTTTAAATTCGTACTGAAAGTCGGTGAATCCTTCGAGCATCTCTTCAATTAAACCTGCATCCCCGGGATTATCCTCAAAAAGCAAGATTTCTACTTTTTTATACATAGTCAAACCGTCCTATCCGGGTGATTCTGGCTTTACTTTGATGGCAACTTTACAATCTCAAGCCAGAAATTTTCTATGGACTTAACTACGTCTAGAAACTGATCAAAGTCAACAGGTTTAGTAATATATGCATTGGCGTGCAGATTATAAGATCTCAGGATGTCCTCCTCAGCTTTGGAAGTAGTTAAAACCACAATAGGTATGTTTTTAAGTTCATCGTCGCCTTTCACTTCCTCAAGAACCTCGCGCCCGTCTTTTTTTGGTAAATTTAAGTCCAGAAGTATTATATCCGGGCGCGGGGAACCTGAAAACTGTCCTTCGCCACGTAAAAAAGCGATTGCTTCTTCTCCGTCCTCTACAATATGAAGAATGTTCCCGATTTTTGCATCTTCGAAACCTTCTTCTATTAGTCCAATATCGCCTTTACTGTCTTCTACTACAAGAATCTCTACCGGTTTATATGCTATTCGAGTTCTCATTTATATGACCATCCTGGTTATATGTCAAAAATTTTGAGCTTTCCCGAAACTGGTTATCTAATTTGAGCCGAATATATAAAATTTAAATTTTTTATAGGGATTAATTTTTATATCTAAATTAAATTTTTTTATAAAAATTAACTTTTTACTGTATAGTCGTTATCACGAATTCACGGTATAGTCTTTATCACAAACTTTTATAGGAATTACTGGTAAAGTGAAGTAGAAAGTAGAGCCCTTCCCTGGTTCAGATTCTACCCAAATCTGTCCTCCATGCCTTTCTATAATTTTTTTACAGATCGAAAGCCCTATACCTGTACCGGGGTACTCTTCTCTTTTATTAAGTCTTTTAAAAACCTCAAAAATCCGTTCAGAGTATTTAGGGTCAATTCCAATCCCATTATCCTTTACTGAAAATAACCATTGACCAGCTTTTTTTTCGGCAGAAATTTCAATTTCCGGGGCATTTTCACTGCGGAATTTTATAGCGTTGCTTATAAGATTCTGGAACAGTTGAGTGAACTGGACAGGGTCCGCCATTACTACAGGTAAAGAACCAGAAGAGATACTGGCTTCATTTTCTTTTATGGATACCTCTAAATCAAATAAGACTTTATCCAGAACAGATTTGCAATCTGTAGGTTCGAATTCTCTGGCTTTTGTGGTCACCCGAGAAAATTCCAGAAGGTCGTTAATCAGGTTTTGCATACGGGAAGCCCCGTCCACAGCAAAATAGATGTATTTGTCAGCCTTCTCGTCAAGCTTTCCCTGATATTTTCTTTGTAAAAGCTGTAAATAACTTGCTATCATTCTCAAGGGTTCCTGCAAGTCGTGGGACGAGACGTAGGCAAATTGTTCCAGTTCCGCGTTTGAGCGAGCAAGCTCCTCTAATTTAAGTTTTAACAGTTCTTCTGCCTTTTTCCGTTCGGTGATATCACGGGCGGCTGCAAAAGCTCCAATAACCGCACCATTTTCGTCTTTATAAATTGAAGCGTTATATAAAACAGGAGTTACGCGACCGTCCCTGTGCTGAATTTCAAGTTCGTAGTCCAGTACCAAACCTTCCCTGAAGACATGTTGATATCCTTCTCTAGCTTTCTCAGGATCGGTGAAATAGTCTGAAAAATCAGTCCCTATTAACTCATTTCTTGAATAACCGGTAGCCAGTTCTGTGGCTTTATTTACATCGGTTATCCTCCCATCAGGGCCGATAGTGACCATGGGGTCAAGGCTGGCTTCTATCAGACTACGATTATAAATGCTTGACAACCTCAGAGTTTCTTCTGCTTTTTTTCGCTCAGTAATGTCTCTTGCAATAACGGAGAAAGCTATAAGTTGGTCAGAAACATCCAAAACCGGAGAAAGAGTTACTGAAATATCTATTAATGTACGATCCTTTCTTAACCGTACTGTTTCATAGTGCTGGATTCTTTCTTCCTCTTGAATTTTCTTAGCTAATTGCTTTATCTCTCCTTTACGATTATCTGGCTCAAGTATTGAGATATTTTGTCCAATAATTTCCTCGGCGAGATAGCCATAAATCTGCTCTGCTCCTTTATTCCAGCTTGTAATAATGCCATCAATAGACTTTGTCATAATGGCATCATCCGATGATTCTACAGCACTCGCCAGTACCTGTATCTTTTCTTCAGCTTTTTTCTGCTCACAAATATCACGTGCAGCTGCAAAAACCCCAATAACTTCTCCAGTTTCATCCCTATAAACCGATGAATTATACAAAACAGGCGTAATCTGCCCGTTTTTATGTTGAATTTCCAGAGAATAATTTCGCACCAGCCCTTTCTGGAATGCATTCTGATATCCTTCTCTGGCTTTCTCAGGCTCGGTGAAATAATCCGAAAAATCAGTCCCAATTAACTCCTTGCGGGAGTAACCCGTAACAAATTCGGTTGAATTATTTACATCAGTAATTTTACCATCCGGACCGATAGCTACAAAGGGATCTATACTGGCTTCAATAAGACTGCGGTTATACGTGTTAGCCAGCTCTAAGGCTTTTTCAGCCTTTTTTTGCTCAGTAATATCCTGAACTGTTCCTCTCATATGGACAGGGATATTTTCCTCATTAAGAATAACCTCAGCCTGTTCATGTACTATACGCTCTTCTCCACTGGCTAAGGTAATCCGGTGATTAATACTGTATTTTTTGCCGTTTAAAGCTTCTTTAACGGCATTATTTACATAATCTCGATCATTCGGATGTACATAACTCAGAAACGCATCGAAAGTTGCCCCGAACTCTTGAGGGCTGCGTCCGAAGATGCGATATATCTCATCAGACCAGTATAACTCATTAGTTACAATATTCCAGTCCCAGTTTCCAAGGTGTGCCATCCTCTGAGCTTCAGAAAGACTCCTTTCGCTCTCTTTCAAAGAATTATAAGCCTTTTCAACTTCTGATGTCCTTTCTTCAACTAATTCTTCTAAATTATCAAGGGTTTCTTTTAACCTGGCTTCAGCTTCTTTTATTTCTGTAATATCACGAGAAATAGCAAGGACAGAAGCCACTTCGCCGTTAACAAACTCAGGTACTATTCTTGTGTTAAAATAGTATTCTTTTCCCTGAGGCGATCTATACTGGAATTCCATTTTCCCGGGTTTTCCTGTTGCAAAAACGCTATGACGATGTTTGTCCCAGAACTTTATCTGTTCAGGGTCTTTTCCCAGTTCATAATTGGTTTTCCCGATGATTTCTTCCTGAGAATAGCCATAAACTTCGACAGCGGCAGGATTTACATACATATGGCGATTTTTTTTATCAAAGCGGGCAATTATGTCAGGAGAATTTTCTGCCAGTGTGCGGAATTCGTTTTCACTCCTTTTCAGGGCTTTTTCAGCCTGTTTGCGTTCGTTAATATCAATAGCAACGTGCACACTCCCAATAATTTTCCCTCTGGAGTCATAGAGTGGCGAAACGCTCACTATGAAATAACCACCCAGGCAGTCCTCGAAAATTTCCGCAGTATGTTCAAGTCCGTCCTCAATCAAAAGTCGGTGTGGACAAAAAGAGGGAGGATAGGCTGTCCCGTGCACAGCACAATAGCAGGTTAACCCAATGCATTCTTCCGGTTTCAGCCCCAATCTTGCAGCCATTGCTTTGTTTGCACGAACAATCCGGTATTCGTTGTCAATTATGGCTATCAGGTCTGGCATGGAATCAAAGGTAGACCCCCAGTACTGTGTGACTTGAAAAATTTTCTCTTCTTCCTTTTTGCGCCTGGAGCTTTCTATTTGCGTCCATTTATCTTCTTTTTTAATCAGGGCAAACTGGTGGTTGATAACTACATCAATAATTTCGGTTGCACTGCACCTCTCGAGGCAATATGTGCACAGGGCTATCATGGAATAGCTGCCAATGATGCTGTCGATCTCTTCTTCATAATCGACAAAACTGTTCCAGTATTTTTTTTCCAGCCAGAAGGTGTTTCCGCTTAACCTTAAACCGTCGTAACCGTCGGCCAGGGCTCGATTGAGTTTTTCTATCCAGCCGTTAAGTACTCTTTGCGAATCGAAACTTCCCTCTTTGACATACCAGTAAATGTAAGGAATAATCTCAATTTGTCCTTTTTCGAGATAAACATCAATCTCAGGAATAGCTTTTCTAAGAGCTCCTTTTGCCTCTTCCACATCCAGGGGCTCTGATGTAACCCACATGCAGAATTCGTTATTTTCCAGGCCGGCTTTAAAATAAGGAACAAGTATGTCAATTAAATCCTGTTTTGTCTGGTAGAATTGGCAGAAGTGCGTTCCCCAGGGTACCCCTCCAATAATGTCAATCCCAGATTTTCTCAAGCTTTTTTCCATTTCAACCCTTTCCGAATTCAAAGGTAATTTAAAGCTAGTATTTAACCAGGTGCGAGAAATTCGTAACCTTCAAGTTATTTGTCACCTGTAAGATCAGGCAATTTTTCTAAAATTCTGCCATATCAATCAGTTTATTCATTATCCCTTTGCCAGGACTTTCAAAACCCAGGACATGGCAGTAAAACATTTGATGCAATCGCTCAATCTAATCGTTCGATGTTCAACGCTAAATTTTTAACCCACTTTCTGCAAAGTTTTTAGACTCTGAGTGCTTTCTCATACGCCAAGTATCCATTATTTCTCAACATATGTTGATCAATAGTTTATGGCCAGGATTTCAAGATTGCATTACAGTTTCCATTGCTATCGATTTCACGTAAACGTTCCTTATTAAAAGGGAGTTAAAATATTTTTATAAAAAGTAATAAATACTTTATTTTTCCAAAGGCAGTTGTAAATAAATTATACATTAGTTATGTCCTTTACGAGTTATTAGTTATAAAACTGCCTATAATAAATATCAAAATATTTAGTTGTAATCAAAAATTATTAAAAAAGATGCGCGATGGTTATTATCATATATTAAAAATGAATATAATGTATGGCAATACTTATGAAGTAAAGTAACTTTTATAAGGTAACATTTATTTTACAATTATGTTAAGTTTTTACAGCACATATTAATTTTTTACAGAGTATCGTAGTTTTTATAAATGCCGTAAAGATTCTGAGATGCAGTAAATATTATCACTTCGTGAAGATTGAACGCTCATGTAGCATTTCTGTGTCGGCGTGAGTTTATCGATGCTTACATCAATTATTTAGCTCACTTTTTTGTTTCTGTTTCTATTTTTGAACGTATCATTTTAGCACGATTACGTTTTGTTGTAGCTTCCCTGTTCCTTCTCATTTTATCCAGCAAAGAAGCGTAGCTTTCTAGGAGGTCGGCAAGCTCAAGACTATTTTCCCCTTTGGTTTTTTTCGTAACTCTAATTGCTCGCTCATAATAAGGTTTGGCCTTGAGATACTTATGTTGCTCGTGGAAAAATATTGCTAAATTATTAAGGCAAGTGCTTACATCTGGATGTTCAGGACCAAGTGCTTTTTCTGTGATTTTCAAGGCACGGATACAAAGAGGTTCGGCTTCAGAATACCTGCCTAAAGCTCTATAAACTCCAGCCAAGTTGTTAAGGCGATTACCTACATATGGGTGTTCGGAGCCAAGTGCTTTTTCTGTGATTTCCAAGGCACGGATACAAAGAGATTCGGCTTCAGAATACCTGCCTAAAGCTCTATAAACTCCAGCCAAGTTGTTAAGGCGATTACCTACATCTGGATGTTCGGAGCCAAGTGCTTTTTCTGTGATTTCCAAAGCACGAATACACAGAGGTTCAGCTTCGGAGTACTTGCCTAAATCGCTATAAACCAAAGCTAGATTATTAAGGCAAGTACCTACATGTGGATATTCAGAACCAAGCGATTTTTCAGTGATTTTCAGGGAACGGGTATACAGAGGTTCGGCTTCAGAATACTTACCCAAATTTCGGTAAAGTTCCGCTAGATTGTTAAGACTCTTACCCACCTCTGGATGTTCAAGGCCAAGTGCTTTTTCTGTGATTTCCAAGGCACGGATATACAGAGGTTCGGCTTCAGAATACTTACCCAAATTTCGGTAAAGTTCCGCTAGATTGTTAAGGCGATTACCTACATCTGGATGTTCGGAGCCAAGTGCTTTTTCTGTGATTTCCAAGGCACGGATACAAAGAGGTTCGGCTTCAGAATACYTGCCTAAAKCKCTATAAACTCCAGCCAAGTTGTTAAGGCGATTACCTACATCTGGATGTTCGGAGCCAAGTGCTTTTTCTGTGATTTCCAAGGCACGGATATACAGAGGTTCGGCTTCAGAATACTTACCCAAATTTCGGTAAAGTTCCGCTAGATTGTTAAGGCGATTACCTACATCTGGATGTTCGGAGCCAAGTGCTTTTTCTGTGATTTCCAAGGCACGGATACAAAGAGGTTCGGCTTCAGAATACYTGCCTAAATCKCTATAAACTCCAGCCAAGTTGTTAAGGCGATTACCTACATCTGGATGTTCGGGGCCAAGTGCTTTTTCTGTGATTTCCAAGGCACGGATATACAGAGGTTTTGCTTCAGAATACTTGCCTAAAGCTCTATAAACTCCAGCTAAGTTGTCGAGACTTTCTGCTATGGTCGGATCATCTGGATTTAAAGTATTTTCTTGAATCTTTAATGCACGCAAGCATAAAGGTTCAGCTTCTGAATACTTACCCAAAATATCATAAAGTTCTCCTAAATTATTGAGACTCTCTGCTATAGCTAGATTATCTGAATTTAAAGTATTTTCTCTAATTGCTAATGTACGCACACATAATGGTTCAGCTTCTGAATACTTACCCAAGCTTATGTAAAGTTTTGCTAAATTATTGAAACTCTTAGAGATATCAAAATGTTCGGGTTCCAGAATCTTCTTTCGAATTTCCAACGAACTTTTCAAGAGTAACTCACTTTCCTTAAAACGTGCACGTTTATGCAGATAGCTGCCAGCTGCATTTAACAATTTTGCAGACTCTTCAGTTTCGATATCCCACAACCCAATATATTCTGCACAGATCTGAGCATGAGGAAGAAGCTTATCGCAAAGTTCCCAATTTTCATACTTAACTTCAGGAAATGCACAGTTTACAGCTTTAACAACACGCTCAGCCCAGAGTTTCTGTTCATCTTTTTCCATCCCGTCTTTAAGAACGGCTTGTACAAGGCGGTGGATATCATAAGTATGGGAACCAGCATCACGGTTAATTAAAGAGTATTGCCAGAGTGGATTAAGAATTTCATCAAAAACTAGTGGATCTATATCAGCCTCAGCAAATGCGACAGAAATTAATGGTCCTAGCTCATCCGCACCTTTATAAAATATCTCGGAAGGTATTTCATTTGGATTAAGGAAAGCGCTAACATATAGAAAATCTGCGGAGACCTTTGAATTTTTATTCACTTCTTCAAAATTCATTAACCAGGTGGTTGATATCGATTCTGGATACTTTAGTTTATCAATATTAGACTTTTCCAGCAGCTTCAGACCACGTATTTTATAGCTAGCTAGATAATCTTCAAAGCTGGAGTTATTTGCATAAATATAGGCTCCTGCTTGTTCTAAAGCTAATGGAAGACAACCAAGCTCATGCACAAGCTTTTCAAGGGCTTCGAGTTCTAATTGATTCAAATTAGTATGCAATGTGCGCTTTAGCAGAAAACTTTTAGCTTCTTCAATGGACATTTCCTCCATATCAACCAGTTTCGTAATATCCAGTGTATCAAAAACTCTTAACCTTGAGGTTAGGAGGATATGTCCGTTTGGATTTGGAGGAAGATAGTTCTTTAAAAAAGAAATGTTATCTGCGTTGTCAAAAACAAGTAACCAGTTCTGGTGGTTTCTAAACCAGTTTAATACAGCTGAAAGAATATTATTCTGGTCTGAGTCATTTTTAACCGGTAAATTCAATAATTTTGCAATATCGACATAGCTGGAGATTATTGAATCTTCAGAATCAGCTTTTACCCAGAATATGAGTTCATATTCAGACTGATAACGATAGGCATATTCAATCGCAGTTTGTGTTTTTCCAATGCCTCCGAGTCCGCACACCGCAACAGGTTGAGATACGGCAACTGTGTTGTCTAAAAGAAGAGCTTCACGGATCTGTTTTAACTTATCCTCACGTCCTGTAAAACGAGGGTTTCTTGAGTAGGGAACATTTGAGATTGTGTTTTTTGTTTCCTGCTCCAGATCAGACGGCAAAATTTGTACAGAACTGGAATCAGGATCTTCATTAGTAGGCGGATTTGTAGAAGTCGAAGATAAGCTTTTTTCCTTCATTTTGGCATTCAGGACAGCAGTTATTTCAGAAGGAAACTTCTCAACGCGGGGATGTGGTACAACGTCAGAACTATTATCAATTACAATAGGAATTTTTTGTCCAACAAGGACATCTAAAACAGGTTTATTTTTGATTTTAAAGGTATTAATATAGTCTTCACGCACAAAAGAACCATATGAATCAAAGTCTTCAGGATGTAAATCAACTTTAAGACGAACGCTACTAGAATCAATAAAATCGATTTTAGTATAATTGTGTAACCACCAGTAAATCCTGTTCTCTGGGGTTATGGAAAAAATCTTTACAGTCTCTAGATTAACACGTGTACTACTTATGTCGAGTTCATCAGCAAAACGCAGAAGTGAAGCGACCATCTTTTTGCGACTATTAGGATCACCATTGAGATAGTCAGGACAATCATTAATTGACAATTTAGAGTGGAATTTACATACATCCATTAAGTCATCCACGAGATCATAAGGTATACTTTTGCTACCGTTAGATAATACCGGGTCTTTTCCTTCATACAGGTAATCAATCCAGGCTGCTGAGAGAAGATGATGATTTTTACGGATCTCTTTCTGCTGTTCTAGAGAATATTCATTTGTGGTTCTTGCACTAAACACCTCGTCGAATCTCGCACCTAGACTTTCAGCTTTCTTCTTTATTTCTGGATATCTGGCAATATCGCATTGCATTCCAATATCATGTAAATAGATACCTGCAAGAAGCAAATAGATCTCATGCTGAGAAAATTTTGCATCCGGATTTGCCTGAAGTAGTTTGTCTGCAAAGTAAGCAACTCTTTTACTGTGCTCTTCACCGTGATCTGTGTAGTCCTTCACTATTCGAGGAGCTTCATTTGCCCAAATATTTTCCATTATCCCACGAATTAAAGTAAGGCTTCTGGATAACTTAATATCAGAAACATAGTTTGCTAAGATACGATTTTCTACTTCTGTAAATCCGGGCATATTGTTTCCATCTATAAGTTGTTCTTAATATTGAGAAGATAATCACTTACCAACAAACTCACATCATAAAATGATATAAATATTGTTAATTTGTCACTCGTAGGTATAGGATAAACAAAAAGGGCCCTTCGCTATTTCGTATGGATAAGATGATTTTCAACTCAAGACCGCATTGGTTTTTATGGGAACATTATGAGGATAGCCACACAAAACAACGAAGAGCCACAAAAAGAAATTGTTTTACAAATTTCGGTCAGGCGCGCTGCGCGCGGACAAGAACGACAGAAGACGGTATTAATGTCGTCTCGGAAAGATCAAAGTGGTTATTTGAGCCTTATTTCACGAAAAAACTATACTTCTGGCGCCAAAATCATTTAAAAAGAACTCAAAATTCTCAAAAATAGATACAGTAAATACTATCAATTCCCAAAGACGGAAATAACCGGTATTTACTGCATTTTAAATTAGGAGTTATAGATTGCTGAAAATATTTCATCAGCTTCTTTTTCTAAATTACGTTCCGCACTCCCAGCCGCTCATGTAGCATTCCTGTGTCGTCGTGAGTTCGTCGATGGTTATGCCCATTGACTGAAGTTTCATCTTTGCCACAAAAGTATCAAGTTCCAGAGGTACCTTATGGACCCCGTTCGGAAGCTTGTTTTCGGCAATATAACGCACACAGAGGGCCTGGTTTGCAAAACTCATATCCATGACTTCGGCTGGATGGCCGTCACCGGCAGCCAGGTTAACCAGCCTGCCTTCAGCTATGACATTGATGCGCCTGTCGCCAAGGTCATATTCTTTTATATTGTGTCTTACGGTCCGGGTGGATTTTGCAAGAGATTCAAGGGCTTCCATATCGATTTCTACGTTAAAGTGGCCGGAATTTGCAAGGATTGCTCCGTCAGGCATGGACTTGAAATGTTCGGCTGTGAGGATATCCCGGTTTCCGGTGGTGGTTACAAAGAGTTCACCTAATTTTGCAGCATCTGCCATCTTCATGACCCTGTACCCGTCCATCCTGGCTTCAAGTGCTCTTACAGGATCGACTTCGGTAACTATTACATTTGCCCCAAGGCCTGAAGCACGCATTGCAACTCCGCGACCGCACCAGCCATAGCCTGCAACAACAACGTTTTTGCCTGCTACCAGGAGGTTCGTGGTCCTGTTAATCCCGTCCCAGGCAGACTGGCCTGTCCCATAGCGGTTGTCAAAAAGGTATTTGGTCATGGCATCGTTTACTGCGATTACCGCCATTTTCAGGGCTCCTTCTTTTTCCATCGCATGGAGCCTGTGGACACCAGTTGTTGTTTCTTCGCAGCCTCCAAGGATATTCGGAAGCAGGTCGGTCCTTTCTGTATGTAATTTGAATATAAGGTCTGCCCCATCATCTATTGTGATATCGGGTTTAATGTCCAGGACACGGTCGATTGCTTCGTAATATTCCTGGCTCTCGACTCCGTATCTTGCAAAACAGCATATGTTCTTGCGGGTGCCGAGGGCAAGGGACACGTCGTCCTGAGTGCTGAGAGGATTGCAGCCGGTAATTGCTACCTCTGCACCGCCTGCAGCGAGAGTCTCTACAAGGACTGCAGTTTTTGCTTCCACATGCAGAGCCATCCCTACCTTCATCCCCTTAAGGGGTTTTTCCTCCTCGAATTTTTTCCTTACGATGGCAAGTACGGGCATATGGTTTCTTGCCCAGTCCATCTTCATGTTTCCGGATTCTATGAGTTCTTTTTCGGTCATGTTGATCCCGTGCTATCAAGTATGCAATTGAGTTCGATCTTTATTCTGGCTTCAAACATAAGTGTTTATCTTTTACTCACTCAGATTACTAATTCAGGTCCCACAGTGGAACATTATTGGCATCAATTATTCTTGACATAAATTATTCTGCAACGAATTATTCTTGACATAAATTATTCTGCAACGAATTATTCTTGACATAAATTATTCTTGAAATGAATTATTCTTGAAATGAATTATTCTTGAMATRAATTATTCTTGACATAAATTATTCTTGACATAAATTATTCTTGACATAAATTATTCTTGACATATATTTTTTTTGTCATAATTTGAGTTTTTAGGCGTTTACCTTTGCAACAAGCTCTTCTGCAGCTTTTTGAGCCTCTTCCATTACCTTCTGCTCGTCCAGGGCCAGCACTTTGTAATCATCCATAAGGACTTTTCCATTTACAATTGTTGTCCTGACATCGCTTCCTTTTGCAGAGTACACAAGGTGAGAGGGAACATCAAAGCAGGGGGTAAGATGCGGTTTTCTCATATCTACCACGATAAGGTCCGCCTTCATTCCGACTTTCAACATGCCGGTTTCCGTGCCAAGGGCTTTTGCACCGTTTATCGTACCCATTTGGAGCACTTGCTGCGCAGGAAGAGCAATTGGATTGAAAGTATTGACTTTATGCAGAAGAGCAGCCGTTTTCATCTCCTCAAAAAGGTCAAGGTTATTGTTTGAGGCACAGCCGTCAGTGCCAAGGCTCACATTGACTCCTTTTTCTAGCATCTTGTGTACAGGTGCAATTCCTGAAGCAAGTTTCATATTACTTATGACATTATGGGAAACATTCACTCCTCTTTTTTCCAGGATTTCTATGTCGCCGTCCGAAAGCCAGACGCAGTGAGCAGCAAGCACATCCGGCCCTAAAAACCCTATGTCTTCCAGGAGGTGCACTGAACATTTTCCGTACTTTTCTTTCATGGCCAGGAGTTCGGCTTCCGTTTCAAGGAGATGGATATGGATTCCTGCACCGTCCCTGCTGGCCTCTTCCCTAACCTTTGCAAGAAATTCATCAGAGCAGGTATTCGGAGCATGGGGCCCATACATTGTTTTTATCCTGCCGTCAGCCGCTCCCTGCCAGGCCCGGACAAAGCGCTTTCCTTCCTTAAGGTCTGTTGCTCCTTTTTCTTCGTTCCAGAGTTCTATAAGCCCATGGCAAAGCGAGGCCCGAAGCCCTGATGCCTCAACAGCTTTTGCAGTCTCGTCCATATAAAAGTACATGTCTGCAAAAGATGTAGTGCCTGACCTGATCATCTCCATGCATGCAAGCAGACTGCCTTTATATACATCATCAGCAGTCAGCTTTGCCTCGGCAGGCCAGATATGCCCTTCGAGCCAGTCTGCAAGCTGTAAATCGTCGGCATAACCCCGAAAAAGAGTCATTGCGGCATGAGTATGCGTGTTCACAAGCCCTGGCATTACTACCGAGTGTTTTGCATCAATCACGGTATCGGCACTTTCGCTGGTCTTTTCCCCGATCTCCGTAATCTTTCCGTCTTCGATGACAACAGTCCCGTTTTTGAGGTCTCCCGCATCAGGGTCCATTGTCATAACGTAAGCATTTTTTACAATTATGTCAGCCATACAATCAGATCCGTAAGGTAATGAACTGAAACTGTTAAATTATTCTCTTAATTTAATAATTCTATCCAAATTAAAGAAGTACTGGACTTAACAGACAAATGAAATTAAAAGGTATTGGAATTAAGAGGTTATCCTAAAAAAAGTTGTCCTGAAAATTACGCTAAAAACATGTGAAATATTCATAAATTTATGAGAAAATAAGAATTCCTGAGAAAATAGGAATAAATCAGTTCCAAAATCTAGTGATTTTTTAATTTTACTTTCATCACAGATTTTGGCATTGTGTCCACAGAAGCCTAAAAATATATAGGCGGCGTTTTGTTGGAATTTACCAAATCTATTATAGGGTTCTTTAAACTCATATTTCAAATTTTAGCATACTTGTACAAACTCATGGTACAAATATGCCACTTAATTGAGGTTCTATTAATCAAATGGCTACTATACAGGAATTATTTGCCCCTATTGACAGAGAGTAGAAATATGAATTTAAAGAACTACTGACATTTAGGTGTTAAAAAACAACAATCGGATAGAGATGGGCAATCGGTTTATTCGCTTTCAGAGTATATTCCCGGTCTTGTATTTGTTGTCACTATTATGTAATTTGTTTTTGTTGTAGTATTGCTGCCTGCAACATTGGTTACTGTAAGTGTAACCTTATATTTTCCTTCCTGTAAATACTGATGTTTTGGATTCTGAACTGTTGAAGTTTTTCCATCTCCAAAACTCCATTTCCATTTAGTTGGTATTCCTGTACTTTTGTCAGTAAAAGCAACAGTCAATGGAGCTTTTCCTGAGGTCGGTTTCGCCGAAAATGAAGCAACTGGTTTTGTTACCACTTTTATATAATTTGTTTTTGTTGCCGTGTTACTGCCTTTATCATTTGTTGCTGTAAGTTTAACAGTATAACTCCCTACTTTGGAATACTTATGTGTTGGATTCTGCTTGGTTGAAGTTGTTCCGTCTCCAAAATTCCATTTCCATTTAGTTGGTACCCCTGTACTTTTGTCAGTAAAGGCGACAGTTAATGGTGCTTTTCCTGAGGTTGGAGATGCAGAGAAAGAAGCAACTGGTTGAGTAGATGCTACTTTAGCAAACTTCTGAATTCGATTATTTAAAGTATCGGCAACATAAACATTGCCTAGGGAGTCGATAGTAACGCCCTCAGGATCACTAAATTGGCCGTCGCTGCTGCCATCAGAACCCCATTTGGTAATAAATTTCCCACTGCTGTCAAATTTTTGAATGCGATTATTGCCTGAATCGGCAACATAAACATTGGCAGAGGAATCTACAGCGACACCAACGGGACCATTAAATTGTCCGTCGCCGCTGCCCTCTGAACCCCATTTGGTAATGAATTTACCGTTGCTGTCAAACTTCTGAATGCGGCTATTGCCCGTATCGGCAACATAAACATTGCCTGAAGAATCTACAGCAACACCCTGAGGCCAATAAAATTGCCCGTTACCGCTGCCCTCTGAACCCCATTTGGTAATGAATTTACCGTTGCTGTCAAACTTCTGAATGAGACTATTATCATCGGTAACATAAACTTTGCCAGATGAATCTACAGCGATACAATTTGGTTTAACCTCACCACCCATAGGGTCCATATACCATGAATCTGAACCCCATTTGGTTATGAATGTGCCGCTACTGTCAAACTTCTGAATGCGAAAATTCCATGAATCGACAACATAAACATTGCCAGATGAATCAACGGCAACGTCAGGTGGAGAATCAAATTGTCCGTCGCCACTGCCCTCAGAACCCCATTTGGTTATGAACTTACCGCTGCTGTCAAACTTCTGAATGCGATTATTTAAAGTATCGACAACATAAACGTTGCCAGATGAATTGACAGCAACATTCTCAGGATACTCAAATTGACCGTCGGCGGTGCCGCTTTTAGAACCCCATTTGGTAATAAACTTCCCATTGCTGTCAAACTTCTGAATACGATAATTCTCTACATCGGCAGCATAAACATTGCCTGAAGAATCTACAGCAACACCCTTAGGCCAATTAAATTGTCCGTCGCCGTTGCCATCTGAACCCCATTTGGTAATGAATTTACCGTTGCTGTCAAACTTCTGAATGCGATTATTCAAAGTATCGACAACATAAACATTGCCAGAGGAATCGATAGTAACACCCTCAGGATCAATAAATTGACCTTCATCGCCTCCTTCAGAACCCCATTTGGTAATAAATTTCCCACTGCTGTCAAATTTTTGAATGCGATTATTGTCTGAATCGGCAACATAAACATTGCCAGAGGAGTCTACAGCAATACCAGATGAGCCATCAAATTGACCGTTGCCGCTGCCCCCTGAACCCCATTTGGTAATGAATTTACCGTTGCTGTCAAACTTCTGAATGCGATGATTATATTTATCGGCAACATAAACATTGCCAGAGGAATCGATAGTAACACCATCAGGACCATGAAATTGTCCGTCGCCGCTGCCCTCTGAACCCCATTTGGTAATGAATTTACCGTTGCTGTCAAACTTCTGAATGCGGTTATTGCCCGTATCGGCAGTATAAACATTGGCAGAGGAGTCTACAGCGACACCAACGGGACCATTAAATTGTCCATCGCCGCTGCCCTCTGAACCCCATTTGGTAATGAATTTACCGTTGCTGTCAAACTTCTGAATGCGGTTATTGCCCGTATCGGCAATATAAACATTGCCAGAAGAATCGACTGCAACACCCATTGGATTGTAAAATTGTCCGTTGAGGCTTTCATCAGAGCCCCACTTTGTAACAAAAGTATAAGTTTCAGCATGCGTAACAGAAGCGCTCATCAATCCAAGAAATAATACAATAAAACATAAAAACACTTTATTTCGAATAGTAAATTGTTGAAATCTAATTTTTAAACCCTCCTTATCTATTAAAATCCAGTTGGAAAGTTAACCTCCCTAACGTAAAATTTTTTAGAAGATTGCCGATGCGAAACTTAAAATTGATGAAAATAGCTTACTGTAACTGTCTGTTTTTAAGCTATTACTCGCAAATTTACCCGTTTTAAATAAAACAGTATATAAATTCAAAGTATATAATAATGAACAGATGTTGGGATGTTAATATATTTCAGTAAGCAATGAGAGAGACTTATCCTCTTTAATTGATAACGTTTTTCAAAATTCCATAAAATTAAAAGGCAATTTAAGCTCCTGGAGCTAAAAAGCCATGTGGTGATCCTGGTAATAAAATTTACGAATATTTTCTCAAAGCAGATTTAAAGTCAAAAATAAAGAGGAGTAATAAACTCCTCGTTTCACTTGCTCTCAATGTGGGCGTGTCCTCAAGTTACTGAAAACCGGAGCATAAGAACTTTCTGTATTTTCCTTAATTAGGGGTAGTACTCGCTTTTTCGGAATTGATCAGTAACTCATGGACACTACCGAAAAGTTACACTATGTCTAAAATGCAAAAGAAATTGTTTCTCGATGATTATTACAGTTTATTTGGGTAGTATGCAGAGAAAAAAGAAGTTTAAGGAAGGAAGAAAATGAGAAATCACAAGAATTTGGAACTGAGTCAATAAGAACTCTTGAGAAATAGGCTTTTTGCATTGTTTGCGCTTTACTGCCGGACTTTGTACTTATCAAAATCTCAAAGCCTACCAGGATCTACTCAAACCTGATTCTTACTTAGAGTCCCTGTCCATCAATTCCAGCTTCCAGGTTCAGTGCTTTAAGATAAATACGCATGATTTTTAGCCTTTCTTCGGCAATCTTTTTTGCAGCATCGGTGTTCAATTTTTCAGGAATTGTGAAAGGTTTGTACTGCATATATTCATTAAAGCCTTCAATAGGGTCTTCAATGTACACGGTTCTTTTTGAACTTCCTTTATCCATCCCTGTTGTGTGCTTTAACATCCTGAGGGCTCCCATGGAAAGAACAGCCCTGAAGATCCCCACTGCTCCAAGGGCGTCAAGCCGGTCGGCGTCCTGCAAAATTCGGGCTTCTAGGCTATCCGGCTTTTCCCCTGCGCTGAAGCGATGCGTCCGGATACAACCTGTAACAGCTTCAATAACCTCTTTTCCGAGCCCTGTTCTCGAAAGAAATTCAGAGGCAATATCGGCACTGTATACGGCATGGTCCCCGCCTTCTTCATGTTCCTTAATTACACCGACATCATGGAGGAGAGCTGCAAGCTGAAGTACGAGAAGGTCTCCCCCTTCTTCCTTCTGGATTTCCAGGCAAAGGGCTTCTACCCGGTTTATATGGGACATATCGTGGGAACTGGGCTCACCTTCAAGAAAAGTGGCTACAAATTCCCTCGTTTTTTCTATCAGGTCCATATTCAGTGTTCCAATTCTACAGCCATAGCTTTAAGGTATTCCTGGATTTCAGAAATCGCCTCTATGAGGGTTTTTTTATTATCATAAGTCGTGATTAATTTCACAAGTTCTTCATTTCTCTCCTTTTTCAGTTCCACTCCGAACTTGATCATGTTTTCTAGTGCACGGGTAAGGTTGTCAACTATCGAGATTGTAGACATCTTTGAAGTCCGTGAGAGAGGGTTCAGGTCAATAGCTATGACTGTTTTTCCCATTTCTACAAGTTTCTCACACCGGTCTCCGTCTTCCAGCGGGACAAGCACTACGTCTGCAGAATATATCCCCCGGCTTTCTACCAGCCGCCTGGCATGAGAGAGTTCAAGGCTTGCATCCGGATTTTTCCCGAGCACCTCGGAAGCCCCGTTGGCTTTGAGTTGTTCTATTATAAGGTGGACCCTTGTTTCGGTCCTGTGAAAAAGATTGACCTCGAGCTTTGCTCCTGTTACATCTGCAAGGGAAACAATTTTATCAGGAGCAAGAGCTGCAGCATTGCCGTTTACGGAAATTACAGGATTTTTTGCCAGTAGCAGAGCAGCAACTGCCGCCCTTTCAGCATACAGGGCAGACTTTGTGCTTCGCTCACCTATAAGGTAATCAAAGCTTTCGCCTCTTCCCTGAGAAATCAAACCCTGAATGCTTGTCATTCCCATTTTTACCCCGGCTGCAACCTTTTCACGGGCTAGCAGGGACTCATACCTCGGGTGGTCTTTGGGTATCTCGGTCATATCGGTCGCTTACCTTTTTTAATTGACTTTCCAGCATCTTTTTTTATTTATGAACTTAATCCGTAAATGAGTTTCATCAGTTTTAACATACCTGCTTGAGTATCAGTTTTAACATACCTGCTTGAGTATCAATTTTAACATAAACTGCTTAAGTATCAGTTTCAACATGAACTGCTTGAGTATTAGTTACAACATAAACTACTTGAGTATCAGTTTTAACATAACCTGCTTGAGTATCAGTTTTAACATAACCTGCTTGAGTATCAGTTTTAACATAACCTGCTTGAGTATCAGTTTTAACATACCTGCTTGAGTATCAATTTTAACATAAACTGCTTAAGTATCAGTTTCAACATGAACTGCTTGAGTATTAGTTACAACATAAACTACTTGAGTATCAGTTTTAACATAACCTGCTTGAGTATCAGTTTTAACATAACCTGCTTGAGTATCAGTTTTAACATAACCTGCTTGAGTATCAGTTTTAGCATAAACTGCTTGATTATCAGTTTTAGCATAAACCGCTTGATTAGTTCAGACACTCAAATAAAAAACTAAAATGAGTAATCTGAATTATATATTACTATTTGATCCCAACTTTCGACCTTTACTTCATTTTAACTCTCTTTAAATTATAAGGAAATTAATTACGCAGCAATTTTCTGCATGTATTTTTTATTTTCCTGGCCCATTCAAAATATGTTCTGCCTGAACTCATTCGTTCATCAGCTTCGGTACACAGGTGCTTATGCCGTATTCCAGCACCACCCCGAATTCCTGGAGGGCTTCGTAGAGACGGAACTGTTCTGAGTAAGGGGCAATTGCGAAAACCGTATCCCCAAGCATTGCCTGGGAAGCTAGCCCACCATTTGCGTTTGCAGCTTCGATCACATCTTTTGCCTTGCTGCTCATAAGGTCTGCTTTACTGGCAAACACTTTTGACTGCTGCATGAAGTTCTCAAGAGTGGGCTTTTTAAGCAGCTCGGACATAGCTTCTTTTCCCGCGCTGTTAATTCTTGAGGCTGCAGCTTCATCTCTCAGGACCGAACCGGTAGAGATCTCGCCAAGCACAATACAAAAAACCCTGGCTTCGGAAGTCGGAATTCTGTCTACAAGCCCAAATTCGGGTCCACCCGGCTGCAGTCTGATAACGACTCCACCGCTTGACTGGGCAGCAATATCACCAAGTCCGCTGCAATTGATGACCTCAGCCACGTGGGCATATTCAGTCAGACTTTTTACGGTCTGATCCAGGGAAAGTGCATTATTCAGGGCATAGGCTGTCCCTAGAGCTCCTGCACCTGAAGCTCCAAATCCGCATCCGGTTGGGATTTCTGACCAGCTCCTTATTCTTACAGGCAGTTCCGTCATCATTTCTGCGACAGTCCGAGTAGTTCTGCCTTCAACTCTCTTTCCATTAAGGAAAATTTCGGTTTTTTCCACAGATCTCCCGATCTTTACTTCGGTGGTTACGCCTCCATTCAGGACGATTCCGCAGCCTGTAGAACCCTTACGATGAGGGTTTTCATGCTCGTGGATCTGGAAAAAACCTGTGATGTGTCCCGGAGCATAGGCTTTTGCCTGAATGTCTGCTCCTTCACTCTCATATGTATACATAGAAAACGCCTTTTTGCCACTTTAATCATTTTTTCAAAGTTCGTTCGTGTTTTGCAGGATACTTTGCAAAATGCTTTCGGATTTTTGTGAAATACTCTGGGATACTTTGCAGCAGATTTTTTACTTTAACAGATCGGCTACCTCTTCAAGGATAAAGGCTGCAAGTTTGCGTTTGTTCCCACTTACGTGCCCTGGTTCGTTTTTTTCCCGTCCAAGCAGGTACAGTTCATTCTCTTCAGTACCCATTCCGCCTTTTGCGACGTCGTTTGCTGCAATCAGGTCCAGTTTTGAAGTTTTAAGGGCTGAAGCTGCCCTTCTAAGGAGTTCGTCTTTTTCAATTCCGGTCTCAGCTTTGAAACCTATAATCACGAGGTCAGGATACCTTTGACGGCATTCTTTAATCAATTTGCGGGTGGGATTCAGTTTCAAGGTAAGTTCTCCTCCCGATTTTATCTTTTCGGGAGAAGGATTAACTGTATAATCTGCAATTGCTGCTGAACTGATAAGGACATCGTACCCTTTCTCAAGTTCCGAGAGGACAGCATCAGTCATGTCTGCGGCGCTTTCTGCAAAAATTTCCCTGATCCCTGCAAACCCAAGTTTGTCCCTATGGACCAGGGTTACATCGGCTCCATTGCGATAAGCTTCAAGAGCAAGTTCCCTGCCAGTTTTACCCGAAGCCCGGTTTGTGAGAATTCTGATGGGGTCCAGGCTTTCGGCAGTAGAACCGCTTGTGATAATTATCTTTCGGTTTTCGAGGGTTTTATTTCCGAGAGCTCTTTCTACCTCGAGCACGATTTCCTCATTTGCCGCAATTTTTGCGATTCCTTCTTCAAGTCTGGGGCCCACAATAGAGATTCCCCAGCTTTTCAATTTTACCAGATTCTCAGCTACAGCAGGGTGCCTGAACATTGATTCGTGCATTGCAGGAACAACCATCACAGGCACACCCGAGCCAAGGGCAGTTGTTGCAAACGAGGTGACAGGGGTATCATCTATCCCGTATGCGATTTTTCCTATGGTGTTTGCGGTTGCAGGAGCTATAAGGAGAAGGTCGGCCCTGCCTTTAAGTCCGCAGAACTCCACATGTTCAACCCTGCCTCCAAGTTCGGTAATTGCTGGATTTCCGGTAGCATAGTGCAGGGCATCAGGGTGCAGGATATGTGTAGCAGCCTCTGTCATAACAGCATGTACCTCAGCCCCGTTTCTGATTAGCTCTCTTGCAAGTTCAACTACCCTGACTGCTCCAATGCTTCCCGTAACGCCAAGAACTATGGTTTTTCCGGCAAGGAAAGAGCTCTTTTGCCCCTGGATCCAGAGTGTGGGATGGAACTTTTCGGCTCTGGACCTGGTGGCCTTTTGCTTATCTTCTTTATCCATTTCATCTACTCTATCCGGTCCCTTTGACCGGGGCTTTCCTGTTTAGGGTCCTTCTGCCTGTTCGGGTTTAAAAGTCTTTTAATGATGTTTCATTCAGGCAGCGGAGTGATCTATAAGGTTAATATCTGGGCAACAATTTTTTAAATCAGCCTGCTTTTCAGAAAATGATCCTGAAAACAAAGTGACATTCAATACGATATTATTAAAACTTTCGAAATAATAAGGATTAAAATTAATTAATAAATAAACTTTATAGAGAGTTATTATTTTATTTATCCGATATCCGATTCAAAAATAACAGAATGTGAGGGAGACAAATCAGCGACAAAAACACAAAAAAAGAAGCCTCTGAAGTTCCAAAAAAAGGTTTAAGCACATTTTTAGGGAAGATTTCAGGAAAGGAGCAGCTCGAACTTGAGATAGAGAGTCTCAACTCACAGATTGTTAAACTGGAATTTGATTTGCAGAGTGCAAAAAACCAGCTTGAAAAGAAAGAGATTCTTGCAAGGCAGGCAGTTTCGGACAGGCAGGAAGCTGAGGCTCTTTTAAACCAGGAACGTATTCGCACCCGGACTATTTCTCACGAACTCGAAACAATCAGAGCTGAGTCCCAGAGTAAACTGAAATTTCGCGGAATTGAAACCCTGAGCCTGCAAGCTATTCAGGCTTACATCTCCAAGCTCAAGTCCTTCCATGCTCCTGCAGACGGCCTGCTGACAGCTTACCTGCCCTCAGGTACCCGACTCTCAGGTGTGATAAGTGAAAAAGTTCTTGAACGCGTGGAAGAGGAAAACCTTACCCTTCTTGACAGGCTTGAGACTGAGACCGGCCTTGTACTTTTTTATGATATTCACCGAATGATCTGCGAAGCTATAGCTCCTCCTTTTCCAGTTACTTCTTCCTCCTGGCAGCTTGGGGACAGTTTTGAGGTTTCTTTGCTTGAAGAGATCTTAAATAAGGACTACCGGATGCTTGTCCTTGTCCTGCACGCTGGCGAATCCTTCATAGGTTTTGCTCCCGATGCCCGGGTTTTCGATACTGAGGAGCTTATCCGCAGCAGCGTAAAAGAGAAGCACAGTAAAGGAGGCTTTAGCCAGCGCCGTTTCGAACGCCTCAGGGAAGAGGATATCGCACACCACATGGATAAGGTTATCGAGGCTCTTGATAGGGTTCTTGAAGAAAACAAGCTTATCGACTGCGTTATTCTAAGCGGAGATTTTCAGCTAATTGGGGAAATTCGAAAACGCCTTCCTTTCAATCTTGAGATAATTGAAAAGCCGTCTGACATCAGGGTCGAGAAATCAGGCGGTGAAGAGATTCTCAGGACGGTCTTGAGCTCCAGAAGATATCTGCTTTGAGAGGATATTTGCTGTGAGATTTCAAGAAAGATATGTTGTAAAGTTCCTATAAAACGCTAGAAAAAAGGAGACGAAACTTCATCTTTAGAAATTCTCTGTAATCAGGTTGTATCAAAACCATTTTGATTTCAGTCGAATACCCCGCCATACGTCTTCAGTTAAGTGAAAAATCATGATAAATTGCGTCAATTTCCATACATTTGTCAAATATTTTAATAAAAAAGGGTGGGTAAAAACTACTTTCATTTCTTTGTGCCTGTTATTCGAAGAATTTCATGCGTGGTTTGGTCAGATGTACACAGTTTTTCTAAGAAAACTGTATACATAGTCTCAGCCCTGATCATGCTCATTTCTGAGTCCTGATCATGCTTATGTCTGAGTCCTGATCATGCTCATTTCTGAGTTCTGATCATGCTCGTGTATTAGTTCTGACCGCACATATGTCTCAATCCTGATCATTCTCGAATACAAGCTCCCAGGAAAAGAAGCGATTCTCTGAGTATTTGACTTTCCTTTATCGCTATTCTTTTCCTGGACTATTCCTGACTGGAACCAGCTTGAAAATATCTCTTTTTCTAAACATGTCCCAAACAGGAAGCCGATGGATTAATAAAATTTTTCAATTTCGTGCTTTACGTCCTCAATAGAGAATTTTTGCCTGACGAGAGGCTCTTCCTGAATCGTCGGTATTCCTTCTTCAAGCGTCTCTCTTTCATTTATATAGAAAATGCCGTTAGGAATCCTATCTCCCCATTCCAGAGACCTTTCGAACGCTTTTAAGCGGTTATATGGGTCATATTCTTCTTCGAGTTTATACACCCTGTCCCGATACCACTTGAAAGTGTTTATCTTGTTAAAGGTAACACAGGGCTGAAGGATATCAAGAAGGGCAAAACCTTTGTGTGATATAGCAGCCTTCATGAGTTCTTTCAGATAAGCCTTATCTCCTGCAAAACCTCTGGCTACGAAACTGCAGTCCTGAGAAATTGCCAGAGCAAGTGGGTTCAATGGCTCTTCAAGGACACCATAAGGCTGGATTTTGGTGCGAGTTCCCTGAGCCGTGGTAGGAGAAGCCTGTCCTTTTGTCAGCCCGTAAATCTGGTTGTCGTGCACTAGCAGGGTAATATTCGGGTTACGGCGAATTGTGTGAAGGAAATGGTTTCCGCCTTCTCCATAACAGTCCCCATCCCCTGCAACTGCTATTACGTGCAAAGAGTGATTGGCAAGTTTTGCAGCCGTAGCTACGGGAAGGGTTCTTCCATGCAGCCCATTAAATGTGTGGCACTTAGTATAATGGGGTAGTTTTCCAGACTGTCCTATCCCCGAAACCATAAGCACTTCCCAGGGCTCAATGCCAAGCTCTACAAGTGCCTCTTCGACAGTCGAAAGGATATTGAAATTTCCGCACCCTGGACACCAGGCAGGAACCTGGCCCTTATAATCTTCAGATGTAGGCATGCAATTCCTCCTTCAGATTTTCGATTGTAAAAGGCCTCCCATCATACCTGAGAATCTGGTGGGAAAATTCAAACCCTGTTTCTGCTCTCATTAGTTTTGCAAACTGTCCGGTAGCACTGTTTTCTATACAGATGGTAAGATCAGCATTCTCAAGAAGTTCAATATAATCAAACTTATCCCGCTCCGGAAGAGGGTAGACCTGGCTAAAGTGCATCATCGCAACCTTGTGATCCTTAGAAATAGTATCTACCACCTCTTTTATCACACCATAAGTAGAACCACGCCCCACAAACACGATTTTTGGAGAAGAGTCGCCATAAAGAAGTGGCGGGTCAATCTCTTTCTTTATAAGAGGCAGTTTCTTCAACAACCTTTTCTGGACCATTTTGATCCGGGTCTCGGAATCTTCTATGATATGTCCTTCCTCGTCATGTTCATCGCTATCCGCTACAACGAGGTGTTTTCCGGCTTCTCCGGGGACTGCAAGAAGAGAAATTCCTGTACTGGAATATTTAAAACGTTTATAAACCTCAACACCTTCAAGGTCTTTTTCTCTCAGCCGATAATCATTGTAAATTATATTATCAAGGTCGAATTTTTCATAAGTCCATTCGGTATCCACAAGATACTGGTCTGACTGGATGAACACAGGGATCTGGTACTTTTCCGCAAGCTCGAAGGCCCTGTTAGTGAGGTAAAAAGCCTGTTTTGGGTCTCCAGGCTCAAAAATCACCCTTGGAAACTCTCCATGCGCTGCATAAAGGACAAAAAGCAAGTCTGCCTGTTCCGTGCGTGTAGGTAAGCCGGTTGCAGGCCCAGGACGCTGCATTTCTGCAATAACAATAGGAGTTTCGGTCATACCTGCAAGAGAAAGGCCTTCTACCATCAGGGCAAATCCTCCACCCGACGTTCCGGTCATTGCCCTTACGCCTGCAAAAGAGGCTCCTATAGCCATATTAATAGCTGAAATCTCGTCTTCAACCTGTTCAACGACCAGGTTGTACTCTTCTGCTCTGGAAGCCATATAGTTTAGAATCCCTGTTGAAGGCGTCATAGGGTAACCGGAATAAAACTTACAGCCCGACATAAGGGCGCCCATTCCAATTGCATTAACCCCGTCAATAAGCATGAGTTTTCTGTTTTCAGGTTCACGGATTTCGGGAGCTTCGCAACGGAGACAATTTTTACGAGCATAATTATACCCAGCTTCTGCGCAGGCTATATTTCCCTGGATTACTTCCTCCCCTTTTTTCTCGAAAGCTTTTCTTAGAACATTCCTGAGGGTTTCAAGCCCAATATCAAGAATCCCAAGCGCTGCTCCGGTAGCTACAGTATTTGCCATCACGCTTTTTTTTCCTACATCAAGGGCTATTTTTTTGAACGGGATATCTATGAACTCGGGTTCTTCAAATTTCTTTTTGGTAATTTCGGAATCATAAAGAATAAATCCTTCATCCCGTACGCTTTTTCTATGAATTTCTATAGTGTCCAGGTCAAGAGCCAGGAGGATATCAACCATATCTCTTGAGGCAGAGATCTCCTTTTCAGAAAAGCGAATTTGATAATAATTGTGCCCACCACGTACCCTGGACATATAGTCCTGGTGAGTAAATACATGAAATCCTGTTTTGGAAAAGACCTGTGCAAGAGCTCCACCTATGGTCTGCAGCCCCTGTCCGGCCTCTCCTCCTACTCGAAGTGTGTACTCCAAATATTTTACCCCCAAATATTTTTTATTTTTTAATTTTGGTTCGATTGTTCGAATAAGTTCAAGTCACTAATACGAACTCTAATACAAAACTTGTTTGAGCAGTTTCGTAATGATTGCAGCAAAACAGAGATTCTTTATCAACTTCCTTTTTTATGTTGTTATTAACCCTGTTTAACCGCCTTCTCTTTTCAGCTCCCTGAATAATAGTTATTATTCAGTATTAAATATTCTTGTAACTTGACTATTTTCGAAAAGAATACGCCTTTAAGGTAGTATCAAAATTGACAGAAGGCTATAGATATAATCAAGGTGGACGGTTGATTCCCTGACCGGTTAGGAAGGCATAATGGCTATGTTCTTACAAAATCTGTCTGGATACTATGATCTTATAGACCTATTGTAAATTTTCAACATGCATTACTGACTTTTCGGATAGCTCTTTGATTGAAAATTGGGAGGACTTAGAACTATTAGGACTTAGAACTATTAGGACTTAGAACTATTAGGACTTAGAACTATTAGGACTTAGAACTATTAGGACTTAGAACTATTAGATCTCTCATAGAGGACGAGTTTTAATTAGACAAAAAACGTGTAATACGGAGAATTTAAACCAATATACAATGATCTCCGTAAAAAGATACTGCTCTCTGGCTGTATTTTTGATAGGGATCGTTATAGCTTCTTTATTAATGATAAAAAGGGATTAAAACGCTTGGCTGAGAGTTAAGAAAAAAAGCACCATATTCTGTGCTTTTATGTTCTTTTCTTTGCCACTAAATTTTAATTCCATATTTATGATTTTTTGCACCAGAACCTACAAAACAGCAAAGAGCCAATAACTTTGATATGGTTATCTCCATATAATATCCGCTTTTTTTCTACCGGGTATTTTTCTATGTTTATATTTTGGGTATCCAAAAAGCATTGGAAATTGCAAAACAAATCCTGCAGGAATACCAAGAGCCTCTTTTAATGGCTGATATTCTACTGCTGCTCTATGCAGTAGTCCTACCCAACAAGTTCCAAGACCAAAAGAAGGAGCAATAAGATCAAAGGTTGTCAGGGCTATAATGCTGTCAGTGTATCCAGAGGCATTTTCTGAATAAGCATAGACAAGTCCCGGAGAATTTCTACAAATGGGATCAAAGCCTGCATCAGCGAGAGCAACAAGAATAGGAAAATAACGCTTAAGAGGATGATCTGCGCCTTTTTCTGCCATCATTCTCATCCAATCAATAGTAAGATCTGCAAACTTTTTAATCTCCGATGCATCAGTTACAACAAGCCACTTAACAGGTTGTCCATTCATGCCAGATGGAGCAAAGCGGACGGCTTCAAAAATATCTCTGATTTTCTCTTTTTCAACGGGCTTATTTTTGAAAATCCTTATCGAGCGTCTGCTTTGAATATATTTCTTAAGTTGTTCAGGGTTAATCTGCTCAATGCTGGCATTATCATCTTCAGGAGGAAATGACTGATAATTTGCCATAATTGCATTCGCAGGACAAACAGCTTCACAGTGCCCACAACGAGTGCAAAATGCCTCATATTCGGTGGGTAAGGACGGAGCACCTTTTTCTCCAGGCATGATTATATTTACAGGACAAATCATAGAACAAATTCCACAAGCTGTACACTTTTCCACATCAAACGAAATAAGGCTCATTTGCTTACCTCTTTTTACAAAAATACTCTTTATTTAACTCTTTTTTCTGTTAGGTTGCAATTTCGGCACGTTTAAATATCAACTGCAATAGATCGCGACAAAGGAAACTTATCAAGTCCTGACAAAGCAACAGAAACTCCTGCGTCAGCAGAACTGCCACACAAAGCGCCCTCCCCTGCGGGTTACGCGCCCCGCTGAGGTCTCTGCAAAATGTGAACTGAAAAACAGGGCATTCCGGTCTGCAAGATAATCCAGCGCCCACCGTCGTGAAGCACAGGCTTGCAGTGCATCTTCACAGTACACCGAGTTCCACTCAGGGCGGTATACCTGGATGGGATGGTGCATGACATCCCCACCAAAAAGAACTTCTTTTCCGCCGGAAGTAAGGCAGACTGCCATCTGGCCAATGCTGTGCCCAGGTACCGGATATAAGGAGATTCCCTCAAGAAACTCCGTCCCATCCGGTTCAATGATTTCGGCCTGCCCTGCCTGGATCACCGGCAAGATGCTGTCTTCGTATACTATGAATTTGACGCGGTTATTCACCGGGTAGTTTTCCGGGTCGGAATAATGCATCTGTTCGGCCTTTGAGAAGACATACGTTGCATTAGGGAAGGTCGGTTCCCATGCACCATCAACAAGCTGTGTGTTCCATCCAACGTGATCCACATGAAGGTGTGTTAAGATAACATAATCCACCATTTCCGGAGTCACACCTGCGGCTTTGAGCCGTTCCAGGTAGGGGGATTTCAACCTGTTTAACCGGGGCATCCAGATACGTTCCTTGTCGTTTCCCGCTCCTGTGTCAATAAGAATCGTATGTTGCTTTGTCCGCAGCACCCACGTATGGATACTCTGGAAGACATGCGTACGGGTCCTGTCCATGTTTCCGGGAACCAGCCATTTTTCATGCTCCTGAATGAATGAAGGGTCCCACTGGGGATACAGATATTCAGGAGTGTTTGAATCGAGAATAAGTTCGGATACGCGGGTAACTGTGGCCTCACCCATGCGATATACGCGATTTGTGTCCATGATGCTTCTACCTTTTTGCCCGTCTTTTCCTGTCCGGGCCGCTTCAATGCAGGTAAAAGACCGTAAGTGCTGTAGTATTAAAAAATGAGCAGTTTGCAAAATCGTATATACTATTATAAATGATACTATTGCTTATGCAAAAATCTCCTCCTGTAGGAAAATGTCCGATCCAGATTTCGCTCTCAGTCATTGGCGGAAAGTGGAAGCCAATAATCCTCTGGTTTCTCAAAGACGGACCGGTCCGGTTCTCCGGGATCCAGAAGAAAATCCCCGGGATCACCCAGATGATGCTGACAAAACAGCTCCGCGAGCTTGTTGCCGATGGGATGATCGAAAGGACTGTCTATCCCGAGGTCCCGCCACGAGTCGAATATAGTATCACTGATGACGGCCGCTCGGTCTTTCCTGTTCTTATAGCGTTAAACGAGTGGGGAAACGAGTACCAGAAGAGAAAATACGGAAGCTGGAACCAGAAGTGTGCGGAAACTTTTCGCGATAATATTAAATAGTAAGATTAGGTCATGTCAAGTTGTCGGGAGTTAGATCAAGTCTATATCGAAGATATCTCCCTCATCTCGGAAGACTTGAAACCGTTTTTGGTATTCTAATAAAAGGCCGAAAAAGGCCGCTCGATGACAATAAAAATCCGAAGCATTTCACCGCGTAAGTAACCCTGGCCTGAAAGAGACCACCTGACTATTGAGATAAAATCGACATACTTATAATATTTTTGCAATAATGGAAGTTTAATAAGTGTAATTCTTATTTTATCTTTTTATTTATATAAAGAAAATGTTCTTTTCGAGCAGAATTTTCCACAAATGCCTGTATGTTTGTTTTCTCGATTGTTCTATAGTATATGAGAATAAACTTGTTTCCTCCTATGAACTCCATGGTAAATGCAAAAAGCTTAAGAAACAAAGAAGCAAGACTGAATGTACTATATTAAGAAACGATTTATCCATAGCTGATTTTTAGGTCTACTTAGTTTAGTTTCATATGTAGTACCGACTCAAATTCCATTAGACGATTACTTCATACCAGAAATACTTATTATAAAAGAGACAAAATACTGAAAATCTCTGCATAGAATGATACCCGTAGAATGATAACATATGATAGAAGACAATGTAAAAGAACTTTTAAAAATGATACCATCTGATGTAACACTTGTCGCCGCAGTAAAATACGCGTCAAAAATACAAATAGACGAAGCCATAAAAGTAGGTGTTACAGACATCGGCTTCAATCATTATCAACAGATGAAAGATCTGGCCCCATCTCTTCCACCTGAGATCAAAACCCACTTCATCGGCACACTTCAGTTAAACAAGGCAAAAAAAGTAGTAAACCTGAATCCCTATGTGATAGAAAGTGTTGATTCGTACGAACTTGCAGAAAAGATAAACAACGCCGCAAAAGAAAAAAAAAGGGTCCAGAAAATCCTCATACAGGTGAAGACAGACGAAAAAAAACACACCGGATTAGATCCCGGTGACCTCTTAAAACTTATAGACCAAATCTCAACCCTCGAATACTTAAGTTTTGAAGGCCTGATGACAATCCCTCCAAAAAACGAAGACCCCGAAGATTCAAGAAAATACTTCAAAGAATTAAAAGACCTGAAAGACAAAGCAGAGAAGCACTTAAAAAAACATCTTCAGTATATCTCAATGGGAATGACAGACGATTATCAAATAGCAATAGAAGAAGGTGCAAGCATCGTCCGCGTAGGTAGAAAAATTTTCGATGTATTACGATAACGTAGAATCATTCTCATTTTCTACAAAATTTTGGTACGTGAAGTTATTAAACAGGTTATGGATACAGTGCTCCATCCTATTTTAAAAGATGCAGCTTCGAAAGAGCGTTATAATACAAGCTAATGATAGTAAGTGCTCTAAGAGATTGACCGTAGTTTCTCTCAGCGAATTCTCAGTATTTCAAACATTCTGATTTTTATTAAGAACCATATACCCCATTGGAGTCAATTCGAACCACCCCAAAGTATCCAAATCTGCAGGTTCACCAGGTAAATTATGATCCACCGTTTTATATTTATACTCGATAAGACCCAAGTCAAAAACTGATTGAAATTGATGGTCAGTGTAGCCTCTTTCATACAAGTCCTCAAATAAACCATCAAAACAATCATCTGGACAAGCTTGTGATGAAAGAAAAGAAAGTAAATCAGTTATTTGTGATTCTTCAGCAAAAATGCCATGTTTTATCAATCCTTTAACTCCACCAATATCCGTAAAGCTAATAGGTGAAGCTCCTATGAGATCTAATAGTTCACTAGCTAACACCATAATCCGTATACAAATTATTTTATTAATTTTACTACCATCGTGAGCTGCGTAATTTCTATAATACCTAAATGCACCTGTAAATAATTCTAGTGCATCTTCTTGGAGGTCCTCCGCTAAAGGAATTATTAACTTTATATTCTTTCCAGATCTGAAAAGTGTCTTGACTAAATTTGTACCAAACAATTTTTTGCCAGTCCCAGATTTCTCTTTAAGTGCAAGTTCTACTTGTTTCATCGATTCTAATGCAGCATCGGGAAAATGACCATCTTTGTAAAGAGACATACATTTATTAATAATTCTTTGATGAAGTATAGTATCTAATTCAAACTCTACCATCATTACTCACCTACCATTGAATATATTAACAAGAGCCATAGGTTGTAAAACAAAATTTGTGTGCTTTGAAAAATACGAAATTCCAAAAATAAGTTCAATAATAATCTCCATAAAAAGATAGCTGTACAGCAACTGCCATGCTAATTCCATCAAGTCTATAAGATAACCAATCTACAACATATGACAGATTTGTAACATTAAGAAACTGTTGTTCTTTATCATCTACCAGAAATGGCTTTTGTTTCTTAAAGTTATCAGGGTAACGAAATGCTTGTGATGTTGTATCTCGTGCAACTTCTTTAATAAAATGATCTATTGCTTCATAGTCCTTTTTAGTGTCTTCACTTAAATCTGCGTATTCTTCCCAGCCTTCAATTTCTTTTAAGATTATTTTACATTTCTCCCATAAAGAAACTATGTTATGGCTTGTGGATAAATCTTGTTTCTGATGTGTTGGACTTATAAAGAACTCTCCACAACGTATGATTCGTTTCAAACGCAATTCAAGATAATGGTAAAATAAATAAAAGATAGGGTAACCAAATGTATCTTCCGTGAATTCGTTTCTTTTTGCAATTTCAATTAGTTTTTTAACTGCTGCTAAATATCCATCTGCATATGCTTCCCAAGGATCTGCTATTCTTCCATCATTATACACATATCCACAGATTTCTTGATCTCTAGCTGGTTCGTATAAGTCTAAAGAACAATCCGGTCTTTTTGGAGGATTAAAATCAAAATCAATATCAAAATTAGGTTCTAAACTTTCAATATAGTCTATAATAGCTTCAAGATTTGAAGCGCAGAGTTTGAGGATTTCTTCACGATTCATAACAGTAAAAAGGAATAATTTTGGGATAAAAAAGTTACCTTTTTACTCTTAAATTGTTTCGATGACGAAAAAAGATGTTTTTTAAGCGTAGAGATTCCGCAGGACCTTGCTGATTCTTAAGGAGTTGCCAAATTTCTTTTTTAAATTCATCTAAAAACTTCCCTCCACGCCCGCATGCTCAAGAAGTGAGCAGATATCGGGCGGTATTTAAGACTTTTGGGTAATATATCGCTTTCAGTTCACTAATAAACTTTTAAACTCTCATCTTTCTAGAATATTTTATCGAAATTTAAGCTATAAATTCATTAATTGCATAGGCATTATTGGAAATCAGTACACTATCTAAATAATAAAACGTATGTATTTTTTTGAAAAATGGATAAATACCTGCTGCTTAGGGTGCAATTAAAATTTAAAACCCCAACGTTCCAAGAATAAACTTTCGTATATTAAAATATCTGTAATATTAGATTTTTATAAAGTGATATTTGTAGTTTTACATAAATTTCATTACACTAACAAAATGTACCACAACTAATAATCATTATTCAAGCTAGATTTTTTTATAAATATTTCCGATGAAATTTTATCACTCGCATTTCTCCAGTCCTCATCAAAATACGCATTAAAATGCTTGTGAAAGAGTTTTGATGTCTTCTCATCATATTTAATCTTATGATTACCATGCTTGGGTATTGCCATCAACGTTTGTGGGCATTCATAGACAGTAATTGTATCATCAGGATTCTTACTAAAACGTATTTTATAAATGTTATCGAGACTCCCAATTTTAGTTGTTTTATTAATAATATTAATAGTATCTAGAAAATCATCATATGATAAAGGAAGGATCACTATGAATTTGAGTTGACTGGTTTTTATTGTTTCTATTACCTCCTTTTGTCCATTATTGAATTTAATTTTCAATGGTATATTGTTATATTTTCTATCCCATATATGTTGGACGATTTTATCGAAAAAATTATAAAAATATCCAGTTTCAAGAACTTCAGCCATCGACTTTTCATATTCTTTGTAATAACTATAAATTTGACTTAAAAAAAGAAATATTAAGACAATGGTACCAACAGCTACTAATTTTGTCTTTGATAGATTTATTAAAAATTCAATTATACTGCAAATACCAACTGTAGATGGTAAAATTACTATCAAAAAATGGTATGGGCTGGCAAACTTAATTATTGATTCAATGGTTAGCCAACGGCTTATATCATTATCCATTATATCACAACTTAACTATTATCAAATAATTCTATAGGACTTACGAAGTTGAACTTAATAATCAATTGAGTTAAACCTTAAACTATCTAAAAACCTGTTTGAGTTGCAATATCTATTGTTCTTGATTTTGTATCTCCAGTAATTAAGTCCTATTTAATTTTTCCCAAAACTATACTTATAGGCCTAATCATAGTTAGAAAATTCCTTAGCTACCGTTAAATTGATAGAACCTTGGAGAAAGCTACACTATGGGAAATTGAGTGCGATAGACATAGCTGATGATAGCTGTACTCATTGACACATTAAGGTTTGGGACTCCATTTTGCGAAACAGCGGCTTCACGCAAAGGATCAATGGGCGAAAAAGAGCGTGGTTTTGGAAAGAAGCCCGGTGGCAAAGGAATATAGAGGCATGCATCCGCATTTTCAATTAAATTTTTGGGAAGACCATCGTACTCGTTGCCAAAAAGAATAATATCATCTTCCTTAAAAATAAAGTCTTGTAAAGGCACTGCAGTCTTATTAAGGCACGTCGCGATAATGCGACTGCGATGTTTTTGCTTGAAAATATCAAAACTTTCTGCATATTCGAGAGGAGCTCGATTGATCGCTCCACATGAAAAATCCGAAATCCATCTAACCTTATTTTCATCCTTCATTATATTGCGCTTATCATAGATGGCTACAGGGATTTGGAACTGCTCTCCAACCCTCAGAATCATTCCAATATTAATTGGCGACTGGATATCATATAGAAACAACATATTAGCCTCTTAGCTTTTTCGGCAGAGTAATATCGGAATTTATATCATAATCTTTTCCTTGTCTATGCTCTATTAAGTCCTCGATACCTATTTTATTTCACCGGTAATCATCATCAACATCTTCTCGTCATCAATTGGATTCATTACCTTAAATTTTTTCCGTGCCTCTTCATACTCTTTTAGTTTTTTCGATGCTATTTTATCTTTTTCGGGGTTTATGGTTTTTTCAATATTTTGAGGGAACCAGTATATAGTAAAGCCTGGACCTCCTTCTTTTGCAGTTTCATACCAAGGATGAATATTGTAAAGGAGATCCTCGTATGAATCATCATTTTTCATTTCAATTATTATGCAACTAAAGTAAAGTTCTTCGCTACTCCCTAGAATATTGGGAGTTTTCGTTGTAATTTCGTTAAACATATCTACTACTCTATTTGAAAAACCGAGAGCTTCCCATTGTTCCCCAAAAATAATAATGACAAATTCATCTCCTCCTGGGAAGACTCTGTATATTTTGTTATCTTTTGGAATTTTATACATTTTTTCATTTCTACGCATTCTGTCGTAAATTGTTCGCCCAATAATTTTTATTAAGTCATTACCTTTTTTGAAACCATATACTTTATTAATTTTTCTGAAATTCTGTAAGTCTATAAAAATACATTGCTTTTTTTTGTCTGTTTTAAAATATTTAGCAGCGATGTCATTTTCAAGAGCTACACTGTTGGGAATACCTGTGATGATATCGGTCTCTCGAAGTATATCGGCTTCTTCCAAAGCTTTACGTAAAACAGCATTTTCGTTTTCCAAATCTTTAATTAAAACAGCATTTTCTGTTATTATTTTTGTAAGTGTATCATGATCATATTTCCATGAACTATTCATGATATAGTAAACAACAACATTAGAAATTAATAATATAAGAACCACCAGGGGCCAGTTCGAAAGACCTCCTTTAAAAACAATATTATAAAGGTCATCCAAACTTACAGACGTCCCAATTATTGCTACTAATATAGATGATATTGTGGCTACCAAAATTTTAAATATTTTGCTATTATCTATTGGTTTTATAATTACCATAATAAACAACTAAATTAAGGTATTAGATTTTAATAGAAATATAAAGAATTTGTAATGCATATCTAACAGGTGCTAAGTTCTTTAATGTTCAGATAAAAAAATCTTTTGCATTTTTACTATTATTAAATATAACATTTTATCTTAAAATGTTGAGGTATTTGGAGCATAAAATGAACGTCATATCATCAAGTCGTCAAATATCCTAGGAAAACGCAAGAGCTCAGAATTTAAAAATTCAAGGTAGACGTTTTAGACATATATCAGATTAGTATTGAATTTTTACCTATCTCCTGAATGCTGATATATACAAGTCTATAGGTGTTAATCACTACTGTTGCTATTTCTTTTTTTGTCAGTACCTAGTGTCTTGGCAATTTAATTATTGTGCATAATTTTAGTGGCTTCTCATCAGTATATAACGATTTTGGACTCATTAGATCACCAATAACTAAATTTTCATGACACTAGCGGCATTTAAAGCTTTTTGGCTATATCATAACAGAGCAAGATTGAGAAGAAGGGGGAAAAGACATAGATAAGATGGGAGAGTAAGTCAACAGAACTCTTTTTCTCACTAAAAAGACACAAATAAACTAAATTTTGAAAGGAGGGAAGGCAAGCCTTCCCTTCCGCTCCGGCTTAACTTCCCTTTTTACTAATTTAGGCAATCAATCTATAACAAATCTAGAAAGGATTAAGAAAAATGCTCTTTTTGCTACCCTGCCCGCAGGGAAAGACCGGACAAAGAAKCCAGCTYTAGGAAAACCTATRGAGATATACCTAAAGTTTCATCCAGTCTTTACACGCAAAGARCAAGACCAGCCTACCCACATGCACYGCCCAAGCCATGCGACAGGTCTTAGACCCTTAGCAYCCGCACCTAATACCAACTGCCCACAGATACCACCGCGAGCCATATGTAGGTGTTAGGAAACCCTTATACTCATCATTGAGACACTACCTGCCAGCCCAAGCCATACGTTCTCAATCTCTAGAACCCCGAATTTGTACCTTAGATCATGTATAACAGCCCTATCGTGACAGGGCATAGTTAGTATCAAGCAATGTACTCAAGGAAAGTAACATTGAGTTCAGAAATAAAGTGGTCACTTACTTCCAAAGTTCATTCAAATTCGGCTCTTCGCCGTTCTCTATGGACAAAATGAAGAGAAATTGAATGCAAAAATACACCTGTGAGAGAGGCAGGAATTGTGGACTCAATATGGACTTTAAGAGGACTACTGACATTCAGGTGTTTTAAAACGTCAATCAAATAAAGACAAGTACTCAATAATATAGTCTAGTCAGAAAATCAGTAGACAAGAAGCAAGATAAATGTGTTTTTATCATTTGGAAGTCAGTCTGATAGAAACTATTGACTATAGAGACGTTCCAGAATATTCAGGGTTGATGTACTAGATTTCCAGAAAGATGTTTATATTTTCAGATGAAGATATAATTATACTACTTTTTGTTCAGGAGGGGTAAAATATGACTGATTTTAAGAAAAACTTGGAAAAAGAAAAGATTTCTGACGAAAATACCTCTATCAAAGCTAAAGACAAAGATCCAGAGGAAGAAATTAAAAAGGGAACAGGAAAAGAAATAGAAATAGAAACAAAAAATCACAGAATTCTATTTGAAAGGTACGAACAGCGCCTGAAAGATCTGGATCCGGAGCTTATAACCCCTGAAGATGAGATTGCTTTAAAGGAAGCTTTTATACATGCAAAGGAGATTTTTGAGCCAGAGGAGCTGGTAAGCTGGTTCACAGTTAAAGCCGAGCCTTTTTACAGGTCCGTATCATGGAAAGTGCTCCTTCCCCTCTATGAAGAACTGCTTGGTATTGTGGAAAAAAATACTGGACCCGAAAGTCCGGAAACTGCTTCTGTACTGAATGGGCTTGCAGGAATCTACCGATATATGGAGAATTATGAAGAAGCCCTCAAGTTTTTTTTAAAGGCCTTAAAAATTCGTGAAAATCTCCCAGATCAGCCCAGACCTGAAACCGGAAATACGCTCAGTGAGCTTGGAATTCTTTATACTCTTATGAATCGGCGTGAAGAAGCTCTTTCTTTCTATACCCGGGCACTGGAGATCCAGAAAAAATTCCTGAACCCTAGAAATCTTGGTGCTGTCAGGACCCTGAACAGGACGGCTTTTTTTTATAAGGGGCTGGAAAAACCCGAGAGGGCTGAAGAATGCTTCATGCAGGCTCTCGAACTTCTTGAAAAGCTTCAGGAGCAGGAAACGGACAACCGTGTGGTTATGGGATACAGAGCCGGGACCCTGAATAACATGGGTGTTCTGCTCTCGGAAATGGGCAAACTTGACGAAGCTGAAGACAGGTATGGGCAGGCTTTAAAGCTTCAGGAAAAGGTTTACGGTCCTGAACACCCGCAAGTGGCCCAGACTTTGAACAACCTTGCCCTGCTTTATTTCCAGACCACAAGGTATGAGAAAGCCATGATCCTCTATACACAGTCCCTCGAAATTATGGAAAAACTCGGGAAAACCGAGCATACTGGCTTTGCTACAACCCTGAACAACCTGGCAGGCGTATACGTCCAGAAAGGCCGAAACGAAAAAGCCCTGGAACTCTATACCAGAGCACTCGAAATCCGGGAACGTGTCCTTGGCCCTGACGACCCTGACGTTGCCAAGACTCTAAACAACATGGGCGAACTCTACAGGATCCTCGGACAGCACAAAAAAGCCCTTCCTCTCTACACCCGCGCCCTCAAGATCTACGAAACGACCCTGGGCCCGACACATCCAGATGTCGGCACAACCCTGAACAATCTCGCAGGCCTCCACGAAAGCATGGGTGAATACGAAACCGCAATCAATATCTACGAAAAAGCCCTCGATATAATCGAAAAAGAATACGGACCTGAACATCCTTATTTCAAAATCACACGGAATAATTTAATTGGCCTGTATGAGAAAATGGAGAGAAGCTGGCGGAAATAAGAAAACTTAATCATTTTATCTCGATTTGTAAGCTTCAATTTTTTAGACACGGAATTTCTTAAGGCTTCGTAAGTAACTGGCTTAAAATTAACTATGTAAATTATCCATAAAGTTAATATTTAATTGGTGACCTTGACCTTGAAACTCAAGGTGTGCAATCAAAATTTATATATAATCTATTCTGTGACACCTTCTGAAAAGGAGGAAATTGCCTGTTTTTGATAGTTGTTAATATGCAAATAACAGTTAATGAGATCCTATACTAAATAATTTTATTAAGCTGAGCTACCAGGCTGTCCGACAATTACTGATAGTAATGCAAAATTTCTTCTTTTTTAATTTAAACTTTGCTTTCAAAGATGAGTGATTTTCCATTATCTTGTGGCTGTTGTATCCTGAAATAATTCTGCAGATTCAAAACCCTTTAAAAGTTTAATACCYAATACAACAGCAGGCGACGCAAAGAGTTAAACGTTGARTAAGTAMAATTCCATTTTGGTATTGTGGACTAATCATGTAAAATGAAACAAGTTCGAAATTGGAGTAAAATAGTGGGTCAACTGTATATGATATATGATTAAAATAAAAAATATTAAAAAAGCGAAATTATTTTGGGATGAAACAGTAAAACAGAATTATCTTTAGGCAATGAAAATCTTTGAATTTATATTTTTGTCATTCCTTAGCATTACAGCAGTTAAAAACACCTTCAAATTTGGGAGTAATTCATAGACGTTCTTTTGATCACCGGTTTAGTTACTGGAGGACATGACCTCAAGTGCGTAAAGAATGTATATTATTAATGAACTATTAATATTAATGGGAAAACTCATGGGGGTAATCGAGAAAGGAAACTTACATACTTAAGCCTGGAATGGAGAACTGACAGGCGAAAAGAATGTAATGCTTCTCAGTACGTTTAAAATTAATAAAATACAATAAGTGAATAATACATTAGGAGCTGAAGTATATGGGAATAAATGAAGAACTGTACGTTGCAAAGAAAATGAATTTTGTACCAGCAACTAGAATAAAAGGAGCTAAGGTCTTAACTATTAACGATGAAGAACTTGGAAAGATTGAAGAAGTCATGATTGATTCTGAAAGGGGAAGAATAGCATACGTAGTACTTGCTTGTGATTGTTTTATTGGTATGTCCTGTAAATTATTTGCCATTCCTTGGGAAGCTCTTAAAGCAAGTCGAGGTGATTATATCCTTAGAGTTGAGAAAGGAGCATTCAAAACGGCAGAAGATCTGGGTGACAACGTGTGGTCTTTAGCTCATAATGATTTGACTAGCATATATGAGAAGTATAATGTTCCTCCTTACTGGAAAGTTTAAAAGCTCATTTTCGAGTAATGAGATGAAAATTGTTGTTTCCAATCCGATTTTCTTACAGAAGAATACAGGAAAGACTAGAGGTTCTCGAAAACCTTACTATTTTTGAGAATATGCCCTCTTCTATTGAATAATTTATTTCAGACAAATACCCCGTTGCCTTGCTGCGGGGTATTCGAACGAAAAAAATGAAAAACAAGTTACTTTTTTTAGGTGCAGATTCACACAGAAATCCTGAAAAGAGGGTCCTGAAGAACATCTTCTTTTATGTTACATCGAACCATCTTTGCCGTAAATTAGGAAAGATACCTGCGAGAATTGCGTATTATCAACAATACTATCACAATAAATCCGGTTGTAAGCACAACGGCTACAATACGATGCTGCGAAAAATGGTTAAAGAGGGATGTGAGTGCAAGTCCAATAAGAGTAACTGCAATTACATAGTAATTTTTTTGCCTTGAGATATCGAGATATAATCTCAAATTATTATTTACCAATTCATTATATTCCCTATATACTATCATGTTACCTCTTCTTACTAGCTTTCTGTGATGAAATATTGCCAGCACATTAATAATTGAGATTAAAAAAGACATAAATAAGCACAAGAAAGAAAAAAAGACATGATAAGAATGAAGAGCTTCACCGATATTAATGGTTAATCTGCTGATAAAAAAAGTAAGAGCCGTAATAGTGAAACCAAATGTTGTAATTGTCAGGGTTATCAGCGAATAAAATCTATCCAGAACTTTGCTTTGTTCATCGAATAGATCTTTTTCGATGTTTCTTTGCATGGTTTGAATTTCATTCTCTACTTTTTTATCCCCTAAGGTTTCACCGTCTACCATATCATGTCCCCACTCTCAATTTTTTGTCTCCTTTAGCTTGATTCGGTTAATACATCCTGAAAAGAGAATTCTGAAAGAGCATTTATCAAACAATGCGTCCTTCAATGCTGTTCATTTTCTGTTCGGTAAATCCTTTTGAAATCATATTTATAAATATTTATACATTTGTATTAATAAAAGTGGAGTTCCATGTAAGATTCTAATTCATAGAGACGAATTTTTGAAGTAATTATTGATAGGTAAATAAGAAGATGCATACTGAAAACAATAATATCCATGATTACCTTAAAAACGATGTCATAGACTATGATCATAAGCTAATTGTTTACAAATGCCTTGAATTAAAAGAAGGTACCGACGACAAATCAGCTTAATTACAGCTAAATTACAGCTTAATTAAGAAGTTTTATGAGTTTATTCGGGATGAAATTCATCATTCCAGAGACATAAGGGAAATGAGAGTCACTTGTAAGGCATTAGAGATTCTGGAATCCGGTCATGGAATATGTTCTAAAGCTCATCTATTTGGAGCCATGCTGAGATATTTTGTGATACCAGCTGGATATGGATGGGAATTATCTATTTAAAACTCTACTATCACAAGTGACACCGAAGCTCGCTTGATTATCAGGAATCCAGGATTTCAGAGAAGCTTTAATCAGGGTTTAGAGCTTTTGAACTGAGATTCCAAATAATATTGTATACATCACTCAGAATTGGAAAAAGAAAAGAGCACAACTGGCTAATGTAAACATTTAAACATCAGCCAGTTAGGATTTTTTTTATTTAGATTCAACTTTCAATATGCTTATACGTTTTTACTTCCAGTACCAGTAGCCAGGAATCCAGTATTTTTCAGAGGTATACCATAGAGATTTGTGTTTGCTATCCTTGTTGTGCTTTACTTTTTTATATCCCCAATGACCTTTCATAAAGTATTTTTTTTTGCCATTATGGTTATCGTACTTGTTCTTACTATCGTACTTGTCCTTACTATCGTACTTGTTCTTAGCATCGTACTTTTGCTTACCATCGTAATTGTTCTTAACATTGTTCTGAGTCGCACTTACTGCTGCAACTGTCACTGATAGCACAAAACAGAGTGCCAGCAAAATACCCAGTATTTTTCTCATTTTCATCATTTACCTACCCCAAAATATTTACTGTCCTTGTAGCCTTAGTTTGTAGCCTTAGTTTATTTATCTAAATTATCTCGCTGACTATTCGCAGCTTGACAATTCCGATATACGCCGGTTAAAATATAAACATACTTATAAATAAAAAAATATAAAAGTAAGCTAATTTATAAAATGAGTATTTTAAAAGGATTAATTGAAAAAAGACAAGTTATAAAAAGTATTTATAAGAAGATAATGAGTTAAACCAGTTATTTACTAAAATAAAGGTTTTAAAAAGTTTATTTTACCTGCGCCCATAAATAAGACATTAAGTCACGATACTACTCTTTTAAAGTTGTATATTTTAAAAAGAAAACTCATTCTAAGCCAATTCTATTTCTAAGTCCATAATATTTCAGAATTGTTCTTATGAGCAGAAACTCGATTGAGGATTCAAAATATGAAATCCAGAAGATCAATTGGAGTTTCGGAATCAGTTCACAGGCAATTTTAGAAAAGTCGTTTTCTATGTCATACTTAAATTTCATATAGAAGGGCCTTTTAGTACTTATTGACAGGCGAGTAAAAATGTATACTGAAAGCGATAATCTTCAGGATTACCTTAAAAAGAGTGAAGTCATAGACTTTGATAACAGGCTGATCGTTGATAAATGCCTCGAACTACAGAAAGGCACCGGCGACGAAATCAGCCTGATCAAGAAGGTTTATGAATTTGTTCGGGATGAGATTCATCACACCGGCGATATCGGAGAAATGAGCGTTACCTGCAAGGCATCAGAAGTTCTGGAAGCCGGCCATGGGATATGTTGTGCCAAAGCCCATCTGTTTGCAGCCATGTTGAGATATTTCGGGGTTCCGGCCGGGTTCTGTTATCAGAAACTATCTTCAAGTCGTGACATAAACATAAAATTCCTGCATGGCTTAAACGCGGTATATTTAAAAGATCTGGATAAATGGATAAGATTGGATGCAAGAGGCAACAAGCCAGGCCGTGATGCTCAGTTTTCCATATACGAAGAAAAGATTTCAAAGAAGGTAAATAAAGGACTTGGGGAAGAAGACAGTCCGGTAATCTTCGCAGATCCCAATCCTACTGTTATTGAAATATTAAAGACAAGTAAAGATATGAAAGAATTATGGGATCAATGGGATCTTGGGTTGAAAGACCTGTTTAGAACTTAAAAATTGATCAAGCGAGCCTGAGAAGAGCTTTGAGGAGCCTTAAGGAGCCTTAAGATAAATTCAGGAAAGCTATAGGGGATCTTCAGGGGATCTTCAGAGGAGCTTCAGGGGATCTTCAGAGGAGTTTCAGAGGAGTTTCAGAGGAGTTTCAGAGGAGCTTCAGAATAATCTTAGAGATATTCAAGGAAAACTCATAGGGTTCAGGGAAGGCAGTGAAAGTAGAGTTTTTTAAATCCAGCCCTTTGATTCGAGAAACTCAAGGGCTTCTACGGCTCCGTCCCCATATGAGGCTTCTGTTACATAATCCGCAGCTTCCTTTATTATTTCATCCCCGTTTCCGACAGCAATCCCGAAACCTGAAACTTCAAACATTTCTAAGTCGTTTTCTGAATCTCCTATAGCTACGAAATCTTTGGATTTCAGGTCCATCATGCCTGCAAGCTTCTGAAGGCCGATCCCTTTGTTGATTTTCGTGCTCTTGAGATGGATGGCATATTTAGTATCAACCATCTCGATGTCCAGATCCAAGGTTTTGAGAAGGTATCGGGCTTTTTCGAGATTAAAGTCTCTCCTGAGAGCGATCTCGGTTTTTCGGTATAAAGGGTCAAGTTTGGTGAGCTTGAAATAGTTGGAAAGAACAGAATAGGCTTTTTCGCATTCCTCAAGGCTTTCCTCAAAAGTGCCCTGCAAATCAAAGCGGGAAGTAATAGCCCCTCCGTTTTCTGCGATTACCGCTCCATTCAGGCCGATAAGCCTTGAAGCTGTCCTTGCATAACACAGAGTATTTCCTGTGGCAAGCACGACAGGAATTTTAAGAGAACGGATCTTTTTCATGGCTCCCAGATGAAGTTCCCTTTTCTCGCAGGTGATTGTACCGTCTATATCGGCTACAATAGCTTTGAATTTCATAAAAAAGATTGGGTATGGGTAGATAAAATGTTTCCCTACCCGGCTTTGAATATGTTTATCGGTAATGTATTTACCATTAAACATTTACCGTTAAATTTACAGTTAAAATTGTTTGTATCGTATGATTCACACGTTCACTGGTCTGTGAGTCCTGCTGTAGTAACTGCGATAACAGCTTCTCCTTCGGGCAGGTTGGGAGAGTCAACCAGACGTATGATCCTTTTGTCTCCTTTGGATTTCCGCAGGTAGAGTCTGAAAGTTGCTGTGTGCCCGACTACGTGGCCTCCTACAGGTCTTGTGGGGTCACCGAAGAAAGCATCGGGTTTTGCCATAACCTGATTTGTTACAACCACACAGGCGTTGAATAAATCCCCGAAGCGGAGCAAGCCGTGCATGTGCTTGTTGAGTTTTTGCTGCCGGTCGGCCAGGGTTCCCCTTCCCACATATTCAGCCCTGAAGTGAGCCATAAGCGAGTCAACAATCAGCAGGCGAACGGGTTTTCCCATATCCCGAAGCTCGTTTGCCAGGTCTGTTGCAGATTCAACAAGAAGGATCTGGTGATTGGAATTGTATGCTCTTGCGACATGGATATTCTGGAGGAACTCTTCTGGGTCAAGTTCCATGCCGTATTTCTCGGAAAGCCCTTTTACCATCTGGGCGACCCTTTCAGGTCTGAAAGTGTTTTCAGTGTCTATGATGATAACCGAACCGTTAAGCCCTCCATGTTCCCTGTCCATCTGGACATTGACTGCAAGCTGGTGGGCCAGCTGGGTCTTTCCTGAACCGAATTCTCCGTACAGTTCGGTAATTGCCTGGGTTTCTATGCCCCCACCCATCATTTCGTCAAATTCAGTACAACCGGTAGTCAACTTGCCTACCATTTTCCGCCTTTCAAGCACGATGTCTCCGGTCTCAAAACCTCCGATATCAGCAGCTTGCCTTGCGGCATTGATGATTTTTGCAGCCGTTGATTCCCCGATTTCGGCTGTAGTTGCAAGTTCAGAAGGAGAGGCAACAGCCACTGCTTCAATGGTATTAAATCCAGCTTCTTTGAGTTTTTCTGCGGTTGCAGGGCCAACTCCGGGCAACTCTTCGAGTGCTATTTGGCTCATTTACAAATTCTCCTAAGATGCACATGTTTGTATAAGGTGCATAACAGTTGCTCCACAATGGTTTTGCAGGTATAAATAATTAGAGGAAGCGAGGTGAAAGTGTTCTACAACGCCTCTAAAATGCGGTTATATTACTGGAAAACCAGGTAAATGGAGGAAAAAAAAGGTTTTTTCTGGCAGTCATATTTAAGAAAGTAGAAGAAAACAGAGGAAAATGAAAATGAAAGAGTAAGAAGGAAAAGAGAAAAATGAGTGAAAATTTCCTAAAAGCCGAAAAAAAACCAAAAATTCTTTTTACTTGGTAGATTATCACCCATCATGCCAAAGGTCGCAGTCGGCGGTACGTTTCAGTATTTTCATGACGGTCACGCCAAACTGATTGAAAAAGCATTTGAGATAGCAAAGGATGGAAAAGTCCACATAGGGCTTACCTCGGACGAGATGCTAAGTAAAAGTCACAGCGTCGATAACTATGAGAAAAGGAGAACCTGGCTGCTGCAATACATAAAAAAAATGGGAATCCCAGATGACAGATATGAAATTACAAAGCTGAATAACCCCTACGGCCCTGCTTTAGAAGAGGATTTCGATTATATAATTGTCTCTCCTGAGACTTATCCGGTCGCCCTTAAAATGAATCGTATCAGGGAAGAAAAAGGAAAGAAGCTCCTTAAAATCGAATATGTTGAGTATGTAATGGCTGAAGATGGAATCCCTATTTCCTCGACAAGGATTGCAAAAGGGGAGATTGACAGGCACGGCAGATTGAAACAGAACACTAAGAATTGAACACTAAGAATTGAACACTAAGAATTGAACACTAAGAATTGAACACTAAGAATTGAACACTAAGAATTGAACACTAAGAATTGAACACTAAGAATTGAACACTAAGAATTGAACACTAAGTAGTTTCACTAACACTATACAATTAGACTTTGTTATAATTATATTAAAGTAATTATATATCAGGATAGAGCCATAAAGCAATAATATGCCCAGAGAATTTACACAGAAGGACATTGAGATTTTTAACAAGCTTGCACCTGAAGCCAAAGGAAACTTAACTTCCAGGGAAGCAGGGCACCAGTTTCCCTTTATCCTGCGCCCGGTATCACACAAGTTTGCCGAGTCTTCTGAAGATTTCAGGAAAAGGCTGGAGAGGCTGAACCCTGAGGAACTTGATTATCTTGTAGAGCTTGCCCTTGAAGGAAAGGAGGATGTTCAATCCCTGGACGAAGATCTTGAAGAGCTGGTTGCAGTAGTTTCCGAAAAGCTGTCTCCTGAGAAGGCAAAGCAGCTAAAAGACTTTGTGGGTATTTTCTAAAAGGATAGTTGAAAATGCCCTCAAAAGATCTACTTTTCGGGACCGCAGGAATCCCGAGAAGCACAAAAGGAACAGGCAGTGTCTCAGGAATCAAAAGGATCCGGGAACTTGGCCTTGACTGTATGGAGCTTGAATTTGTTCAGGGAGTGCGCATGAGCGAAAAAGGGGCAAAAAACGTCCTGGAAGCTGCAAATAACGAAGAAGTGGCCCTGAGCGTCCATGCCCCGTATTACATCAACCTGAATTCTTGTGAAGAGGAAAAATTAAAAGCCAGCCTGGAAAGGATTTACAATGCCGCAAAAATAGGTAACCTCTGCGGAGCTGAATCAATCGTACTGCATGCCGGATTTTATCAGAAAAGTACCAAAAAACACACCTTTGAGAGCATATCAAAAGCTCTAAAAGAACTTACCGGACAATTCCAGGATGAAGGAATCCCTGCAGTCCTGCGGCCTGAAACGATGGGCAAGCGTACGCAATTTGGAACGCTTGAAGAAGTGCTTGCGCTAAGTGCAGAGATCGAAGGGGTCATGCCCTGCCTTGATTTTTGCCATCTGCATGCAAGGGAAGGTAAAGAAAATTCTTACCCCGAGTTTATGGAAATTCTATCAAAAGTAGAGGAAAGCCTTGGAAAGGAGGGGCTTTCGAACATGCATATGCATGTCTCAGGAGTTGAGTACGGCACGAGCGGAGAAAAAAGGCATCTGACTCTGAAAGAATCCGACTTAAATTATCCCGAGCTTCTGAAGGCCTTAAAAGAATTCAAAGCCAGAGGAAGGGTCATACTTGAGAGTCCTATTCTTGAAGAAGACGCACTTATGTTGAGGATGCTTTATAACGAAATATAATTTTGATTTTAATTTTAATTTTATTACTACGGGAGCGCAGAGGGTCACGAATACCCTATCCTTCAGGTTGGGGATGAAGTGAACCCTCGCCTCTTCGTTTTCTCTTTAAATATCTAAACCATAGTTTCCTTTTATATAGATAGTAAATCGGATAAGGAAACCGAGGTAAAAATTTCAATCACTTATGTTAAGGAAACCTTGTTAAAGGATACTTAATTATCTGTCTCCAAGTAACCGGGCGGGCGGTCCGAAGCATACCCCATCCTTTTGGGTGGGGTGGCCGCCCGCAATTTGATTTTATAGTTCTTTAAATTTACCTGGACACCCATAGCTCAAAAAAGTGTATCTGAGATTTCAGATAAGACTATCTAATATAGTTCTTATTTTTTTGCTTAAGCTTTTTAGAAAAATAGCTGCAGGTAAAAGAGATTAATATGTGCGTGGCATTGCAAGCACATATTATTCGAGATACTGTTAAGGACGTATTCTAAGCAAATCCGATTAAGCAAATCCGATTGATAAAGCAATTCCTGTATTTTATTGAATGCCGCTCCAACTGTATTGCTTACCGCTATATTGGCGCTTACCCTTTTTAGCCTCGCGCTTTGCTAAATACGTTGCCTTGTATTTTATCACTATGTAAACTCCAGCCAGGCCCACAAGAATGTAGACCAGCCGCGAGAGAATTGACTTTTTTCCAAATATAGCCGCTACCAGATTAAAGTTCAGGAGCCCTACAAGACCCCAGTTAAGAGCCCCGATTATCGTTAGCAGCTTAGCCGGAATGTATAGGGTATTATCCATAATCATTCTATGCATTTTACGCATCTTTATCAAACCTCCCCGCTGAAATAGAGTATTCACAAAGGACAGATCATCTTTTTCTGACTTTTTTCTGACCTGGAAAAAACTCCAGGCTTTTGGATGATCAATCACTTGCTCTCATAAACAATGTTGGAGATAAGATGTTATGAATCTATTCCTTAACCTGGATATCGAGTGTAAAAAATGAATTTCTATATACTCATCGATTGAAGCGTACTTAATAAGGAATAGTAAAGCTGTAGGATTAACCTCAAATAACGTGAATACATTAGAAACCATCTTAAACCGAGAATCATTTGTCCATTTGTCACATAATGTCACAAACACATTGCAGCCTGATTCTGTTCCTTCTGGTTAAAGCATATTTACATGCTTTCGCTTATTTCACTTCACGATTCTTACGATGGTGTTGGGTAAGTCAGGAGGATTACTCCTCCTTTCTCCCCTAAGAACCGTACGTGAAAGTTTCCCTTCATACGGCTCGAGTGTTTTCAAACCCTTTCTGTATCAGGCATCAGTTATTTTGCATAACTGATTTTGTGATTCTGGATAACAGCCCATTAACATTACTGTCTGTAAGCCTCTCACCTACTGGTGTCTTTGAGTATCTTACATTCGTGAGTTTGTTTCCGTTCACACAAGAAAACACCTTCAGTAAGTCAGCATCTTTTCAGAGTAGGGCAAAGTTTGAACCCCTATTCAATCCATTACAGATTGACATTCGCTTTTTACTGAATCCTCTACCCTCAACGCCATCGTCATCCCTCACAGGAATCCTACCCATAATGGGAGCATTTAGGGCTTACCAAGTTCTATAGCATGAATAATTGTGGATTCCTTAGGAGCCATCTATAAGCCGAGAACCGTTTGTCCATTCCCTGTAGCGTAAGTGAAGCCACCACAGTCTGATTCCGTACCTTTTGGTTCAAGCGCGAGTCCAGTTTCGCTTGTCGAACGTAACGACTCTTACAATGGTTCAATTTTACATTCTCCATAGAATCCTTATTCTAGCAAATATTCTGAATTGGACTTTCAGAGGTCTTCACATTGTCCCAGGAGCTTTGTACCCCATCATTACTGATGACGCACATCCAGGTAGAATTACCCCGAATGGAAGAGGTAGCGTTTCTGCAATTCATGATATAGCTTCTTGTCGCACTCACTTTACGTTCCTTATAGTATCTTGACCCTAACAATTATCAAAGCCAGGTTCCTTGAGTTCTTTATATTGCCATATGAGTTTCACACGCAAACATTACCAATTGTGAATGTCACAGTCTGATTGCCTCAAATGGAAAAGGTAGCGCGTATGACGCAATTCGCAGCGTATCTTCTTGCCGCACTTGCGGAAAGTTAAACAAAATAAAAAAGCTCATTGAGTGGAAATTGAGGGATTCCCATTCAATTTGAATAGGATACCCTTTTTTAGATAACCTACTATCAAAACATGAAACTTTCTGTCTATTTGAACCTGAGGGATTATAATTTCCTAAGATTTATATGCAATTACCCCAATTCTCTGATACATTTCAGGAACCATTATGCTTAGCTACAGGCTTACCTTATCCATGAGCTCCCACCTATGGTTTCTGTTACGAAAAAAGTTTACTAAAATAGCTTGCCTTTATAAAAAATTTATTAACTTAATTATTTAATACGGTGTTTTACAAGCCTTAAACCTTAATTTAATGATAATTATTTCAGGATGGATCGGAAAATGGGCAGGGATACTGGAAAAGCTTTAGGAGGCCCGGCAATAGCCTTGGTGGGCATTGGAGCAATAATAGATATCATTTTATTTTACTTCATGTTCAAGTTTGCTGATGAGGAAAACTTGTTTATGGTTCTCTTAACCGCAGCGTTAATAGGAATTATCGCACTGGGGATTGCAAAAGGTCTTGTTTCCCTTTCCAGGCGCAACTATGAAAAATAACTGAATGAATGAGTAACTTTGAAGATTTAGATAAAATACGACTAAATGGTAACTGAGTAATTTTAGATAACGGCTAAGCACTAACAGAAGCACTAACATAAACACAAACATAAACACTAACAGAAGCATTAACATAAACACTAACTAATGAGAACAAACGATATCCTGGAAGTAAAAAATTACTATTCCAGTTTAATTTGTTCCCATTAATCTCTATTCTTTCTTTACTCAAGATCAATTTAAACTATAAAAAAATCTTTTTTCAAAATTTTTTGAATTTACTGAAGATACCCGGCAGACCGTTGGGAAGTACATTCCAGGCATAATTACAAACTTTCTTTTAATAGTACTCATTTTAATCTCTTTATTCTTGTTTTTCAAGTTTCTTGCGGAATTATTTTAAAATAATATGACGGTCAATATGTTACCTCAGTTTAGCATTTACAATTTACTCTACTACTCATATTTGCTACTCATACTATTAATCTACCTGGTTTTTTCAGGCTGAACTGTCAGTTTTTCAAATAGAGAAACAAACAGAAAGTCTGGATTCCAGGGAAACAAATTTCAGTCACAGATTTACACTTATAACAAGAACGAAACGGGAGGAGTTTACTCATGCAATTGAAGCTAGAACATTTTAGCATAAAAATAGGGCAGCACAAGGTATTACTAAATATTGCCGATGCCAAAGAACTGGGGGTTAATCCGGGGGACAGGGTCCGTATTCGCGGGCATGAAAGCCTTTCCGCAATTGCGGATACAACAGATGATATGGTTCCTCCAGGCACGCTGGGTGTTTTTTCCGAGGTATATGAACACTTTGTGACTTGGGATAAGCCGGTCGAAGTTGTTCCGGCATTCCGTTCAAAATCAGCGTCCGTGATCAAGAAAATGATGGATAAAAGACCTGTTGCGCAGGATGAGATTAAAACACTCGTAAACGATATCGTAGAAGAAAATCTCAGTGAGATCGAACTCTCGGCTTTTATAACATCTTCTTATATTCACGGAATGACCGATGACGAGGTTGAATGGCTTACCAGGGCTATGATTGAGAGTGGAGACACAATTGAATTTGACACTCACCCTATAATGGACAAACATTCTATAGGAGGAGTGCCTGGAAACAAGATTTCTCTCCTTGTTGTGCCTATTATCGCTGCAAACGGACTTCTTATTCCAAAGACAAGTTCCAGGGCGATTACAGGAGCAGGCGGAACTGCTGACCTTATGGAAGTGCTCTGTCCGGTAGAGTTCAGTTCTCAAGAAGTAAAAGAGATAACCGAAAAAGTCGGGGGTGCACTTGTCTGGGGTGGAGCCACAAACATAGCACCTGCCGATGACAAGCTCATAAGGGTTGAATACCCCCTCTCCATTGACCCTTACTACCAGATGCTTGCCTCGATTATGGCAAAAAAAGGAGCTATCGGAGCAGACAATGTGGTAATGGACATTCCGGTCGGGCCAAGCACAAAAGTTCCAACTGTTCAGGAAGGACAAAAACTTGCGAGAGACCTGATTAACCTCGGGCACAGGCTTGGAATGAACGTTGAATGCGCAATTACCTATGGTTCCTCTCCAATTGGAAGAAAAGTAGGGCCCGCGCTGGAAGTCAGGGAAGCCCTGAAAGTGCTGGAAAGTATGGAAGGCCCTAACAGCCTTATTGAAAAGAGTGCCGCTCTTGCGGGTATCCTGCTTGAGATGGGAGGTGCGGCTCCAAGGGACCGTGGAAAGGAAGTTGCACTGGAAACACTCAGGAGCGGGAAAGCTCTTGAGAAGATGAAACAGATTATTGAGGCCCAGGGTGGAGATCCGAAGATTACCTCGGCTGACATCCAGGTAGGGCAATATACTGCCGACATTCTCGCTTCTGCGGACGGATATGTAATCGAGTTTGACAATAAGTGGATAATTGAAATTGCCAGGCTTGCAGGAGCTCCTAATGATAAAGGAGCCGGGGTCGCGATTCACAAGAAAATGGGAGAATCCGTTAAGAAGGGAGACCCTATCCTTACAATTTATGCTGAAAAAGAATTCAAACTAGATACCGCATTGACAACGGCCCAGAGGACAAACCCGATAGTTGTTGAGGGCATGCTTCTTAAGAGAATTCCTGGAATCTACGGGTTCCAGTAATCTTCTCTTCTTTTTTTCAGTGAAACCCTTTAATACCTTGCAGGGTTTTAGCACGAGCATGAAAAGAATTGTTTTGCTGCGTCTGGGGCACCGCCCTGAAAGGGATAAAAGAATCACAACTCACGTAGGCTTAACTGCCCGGTTGCTCGGTGCAGAAGGTATGCTCCTTGCCTCGAATGACCCCGGAATAGTAAAAACTCTTGAAGACGTTGTCAGTCGTTGGGGCGGAAATTTCTATATTAAAAATAATGTCAATTACAAGCAGGAAATCAAGGAATGGAAAACTGCCGGTGGAAAAGTCTGCCATCTTTCAATGTATGGGGTCAATCTGCCCGATATTACGGGCGAGCTTAAAAGCTGTGAGAATCTTATGATCGTGGTAGGTGCAGAAAAGGTGCCTCCGGAAATTTATCAGCTTGCGGACTGGAATGTTGCAGTTGGAAGCCAGCCCCATTCCGAGGTTGCAGCAGTCGCAATTACTCTGGACAGGATTGCAGACGGCGAGCCACTTGAAAGAGAGTTTCCCAATGCTGAGCTGACAATTGTACCAGCAGAAAGGGGTAAACAGGTTATAGAAAATCACAAAGATTAAGTTTATTCCCCTTTAACTTTTCTTCGCAGTCTGTGTCTTCTATTTTTCAGGATCTTTTATTTTTTTCATGACCTTACTTTTGGCCTGGGTTTTTAATTTTCAGATTTTTATCTTTTTATATTTTAATGAAGATTTCCATCTTCATTGAGAATCTTCAGGAGTTCAATGATCGAATACGAAGCCCGGGTAATTCCCATGCTGCGCTTGTCAGTATCGGTGCCCGCTACATAGAGGTTCTGAACCGGGGTTCGAATATTTGCGAACTTTCCGTTAATTGCGACTGCAGCCTTTTCTGGAATCATTGTTTGTTCGTGCTGCATATCGATATATTTCTCGATTTCTGGATGGGCACGGAAAATTGTATCATAGGCTTTTTTTATCTCCTGCTCTTCACTTTTATTTTCGTCGATTACGAAGGAAAAGCCTATAAGCTGCTTATCCTTTGGGGCTAGAGAAGGATCATAGTTACTTATAGGAGTTGCCCAGTAGGCGAAATCCTTGAACCAGATCTCTGAGCCTGTATAATTAAAATTGGGAAACTCTTTTTCCAGTCCAAGCCAGATGGTCAGGCTTTTACTGTGGACAATTTCCTTGAGGTCTTTAACATACTCTGTGGGAAGATCCTTTATCATCAGGGGAATCTCGGTTGCAAAACCTGTGTAGATGACAAGGTCAGACAAATAAATTTCATCGGCTTCCACGCCTGAAACCTTTCCGTCCTGTACAAGAATGGCTTTAACCTCACATTCCGTTTTGATCTCAACAGTTTCGGGAAGGGAATAAATGATGGCGTTGAGAATGGCTTTTAACCCCTTTCTGGGATAACCCTGGGAGTTGTTTACATCATTTGTTGCAAGCCTTTCCAGGGATGTAAACGGCTGAGTAACCCTGGTCATTCTTGCATGAAGAGAAGCATGGAGATGATACGGAAGGATGGAGGCAAGGATAGATTCTGTGGACTGGGATTTTTTCGATTCCAGTTTCCCTATCATGGCATCAAATTGTTCCTGGGTAATGCTGTCTCTGACAAAATTGCTGCCATACAGGATACGTTTAGCTGAGGTCTCTTTCATAGATTTCCCAGAAAGAGAAATTGACATTGTGTCCACAAAATCATAGGTATCCTTTGAAAGGCTCTTTGGCAGAAAATCATAAACTGCTCGGTCTGAGAGGTCTATGCCAAATGAGGAAAGGGTAAAGGCTTTGGTGAGAGTCTGAGAGAGTATAAGCCTGTCTTTTCTCGGAAGTATGTCAAAAGTCACGAAATCTTTCAGGTTTGAAGGAACTTTGACAAAAGCATTTTCAGTCCGAATGTAGTAATGCCCATAGTCCTCAAATACAGGCAAAAAATCAAAGTAATTATCCATTAACCTCTTCAGAGGTCCTTCATTCAAGTGGGTGATTGCGTGTACCCCTGTATCTACCTGATAGCCATCTACCATGTAGCTATTGCAATTTCCTCCAATATGCTGATTTTTCTCAAGAACAAGAACTTTTTTTCCGTGTTTGGAAAGCGTTAGAGCTGCTAAAAGCCCGCTTATGCCTGCCCCGACAACAACTGCGTCATACTTTTTCATTTCCAAAACGACCTCTCTTTTTACGACCTATATTTTTTCCGTGAGGCAAGTTTCTAGCCAATGTAACTGTTTTAATTGTTACGACTCAAAACTTGATCATAATTTTAGACTTTCTCCTTCGAATTTTAACTTTGTGGAGCTCCTTTAATTAACAAAAATTTGTACAGGGGCACAGATATATCTCTAAATAAATCTCTGATAACCAGATAATATTTTTATTTATTATGACTATTTGTGAGAAAAGTATTAAATATAAGTTACAGATTGGGTAGAATATCTACAAACAGACCAGTTCCTCCTGCTGTATTCAGGTTATCACTCATATATTCCATTAAGTACTTTCCAGGATCTCTTGTTATTATCATATTTTTACTCTGAACCTATCCAAAAAGCTCATTTACTCTGAACTTATTCCAAAAAAGCTTGCATTCAATAATGCGGAATCGATTATATCCAGCATCAATATCCAGTATCATAAAACCTGTGTTCTATCTTTCTATTATCTATCTTTCTATTATTGAAAAGCCGCTTGTAGTTATTCTCAGTAGTTCTACCGAAGCTGTGCCAGGATTATGAGGGTCAGGGAGACTGTTGAGCCTCCGGTAACAGAAGAGGAAATTAAAATTATGTCTGAGGGAAGAGCTAGCTGGAGTGTTTGAGAAAGCCGAATTAAACATGTAGAAGGTGTGCTTGAGATTGGCGACCGCCGCGTTGATTCCCTTATGACGCATCGAAATGACCTTATTGCACTTGACCCTGAAGATCAGACCTATGAAAATTTATGGAAGATGATCAAAAGCGGTTAATCCAGCTTTCCGGCATACGAAGGGATCTAAATAACATTGTGGAATGATCTCCGTAAGAAAAGTCCTGGAGAAATCCGTGAAAAGCGGTAATGTTAATCTCAAAGGACTTGTTACAAAACCGCTCTTTGTACCTGAAAGTGCCTAAGTCCTGAAGCTTCTCGAGTAGTTCAAGGAAAACGGAGGCATATTGCTTTTATAATGCACATTCCGAACAACTGCCAATTTGGGATAATCATTAATGGCTCTTCTCGGTTCTGTGCGAATATCCTCATGATGTCATCATAAAAATCAATGCGATTTTGGATTGAAAATTATCTTAATCCATGGGGAACGACGAAGAGCCATAAAATGGACTTAAATAATAATAAACATAAACATCATAAAAACGAAAGGCTAAAACATCATGTAAATTAAAAAAGGAACTAAACAAACTGTCTCAAAACGATATTTGATTCTACAAATAGGATAATATACTGTACTTTAAGGTAAATACATACCTGAATTTCAGAGTAATTTTCGATCTGAATTAAAGTCAACAATTCCAATTATCCAATTGTAGAAATGGGTCGATTTTTGAAACAACATGAAAGAGAATTTCGATAAATCATAAGTGATATTGGGAAATATATAATTACCAAAATAAAGTACTCGAAATTCTCCTCTTGTTTTTATTAAACTTGAATCATGACAGGATTTTTAAAAGGTTTATTTTTATTTCATGCGCAATCTTGGTCGCAGATGACTATGCAGTCGGTAGAGAAGTCTTTTGCGAAATCGTCATCGTCACAGTTTTCACATTCGGAACAGTTTTTACAGCACTCAGCACAGTTTTCACATTCGGAACAGTTTTCACAGCACTCAGCACAGTTTTCACATTCGGAACAGTTTTTACAGCACTCAGCACAGTTTTCACATTCGGAACAGTTTTTACAGCACTCAGCACAGTTTTCACATTCAGAGCAGTTTTTACAGCACTCAGCACAGTTTTCACATTCGGAACAGTTTTTACAGCACTCACCATTGCAACTCTGGCCACAAACATCTGCACATTCGTCACAGCAGTTTCCTTCACATTCTGCGCTGTTACAGTTGCCATTGGATGAGATATATTGATAATTATAATCAGTAGAGTCGGCAGTGGATTTAGTAGCTGGACATGCCGAAGCTGCAGAAATTCCTAATATCAACAACATTAATACAACAGAAACAGATGCCGTAATTTTCCATATTGACTTTCTATTATGATTCATTTTTTTCCTCCTTATTCCATTGTAAATAACCACAACAATAATAATAACTGGATAAATTAATATATAAACATACTTTCTTATTTATACTTTTATAAAACTCAAAAATGGAATTTAAAGCTTTATAACTCTTCATTTTAGTACATGAAAGAGTATAATGTTGTAGATTGTGCGTATCTATACTTTTTATTAATTAAAAACCAAATAGAGGTCTTTCTGGAGAGTCTTATCTCCTAAAAAGTTAATATAGTTCACCATATTCAAAAAAACCGGTAGGATACTATTTTTTTTACACATGCATGTGTTATTAAGACCACGTACCCTTTTTAAAGCTATAATTGTCTTTTTTTAGTTAAAAGGTGGCATAATAGCTGCAATATGTGTCTCTTTATTATATTGTCCGTTTATTTTACTTGGAGTCCGTGTAAAGTAAAGCCTTACTCACGCCATGTTAAAATAAATTTAAATATTTAGTTGTATAGTCAGATATTTTAACAGGTGACATCAAAACAGTTTTGATTTCTACAATTGGGTGATTTTCTATCTCAATATTCCTCTCGTATACAGAATTCATTAATTTTCATTAATCAAAATAGCTTATTTGCTATATTCTCGCTATAATTCCTCTTTCATTACAGCTCTGATTTCCTCCTCTAGTGTTGAGTCAAGAAATGCAAAAATACACCTGCAAGGGAGGCAGGAATTGCGGAGTCAATATGGACTTTAAAGGAACTGCTGACATCAGGTGTTTTAAAACATCAATCAAATACAAATTGGCCATAGGTACATTTATACATACATTATTTATTTAATGATATAGTTGTAAGTTTTGAGAATTTGACTCCTTTCAAGGCTATTATGGATTCAGCAAGTTCTGCAATATCTTCACCTTTTCCATTGATAAAAATTAGTTCAAAACAATTTTCACGATCAAGGTAAACATGAACTGATGATCTTATCAGGTGAGAATAATTGTGCTGAATATTTGTTAAAATATTTGAAAGCCCTTTTTTTGTGTTGTCATAGATAACCGCAATTGTTCCGATACGATCGCCTTTAACATCATTTATCCATTCATAATGGGAAATATAACTCCTGATAGCATCTCTCATGCCTTCCGAGCGGGAAGAATAACCCCTTTTCTCAACAATCTCATCAAATTTACTCAGAAGGGTGTCTGGAAGAGAGACCCCTATCCTCATAAGTTCAGTTTCTATCATATCACCCACCAGACAGTTTAACTTAAATCATAAATATTACAGTATTTATTGTATGTATTACCATATATGCTTTTTTCACATAGATATTAATATAAAATAGTTATTTTAGTTACAAAATTATGGTTAAAGAACGCTTTAGTAATGGGATAAAACAGGAAAAGGACACTTTAGTAATAGAAAACAGCAGGAAAACGCTTTAGTGGAAAACACTTTAGTGGAAAACGCTTTAGTAATAGAAAACAAGCATAAACTAGATAGCCATTTTTGTATAACAAAGTGATCTTTTTGTAAAGCAAATTGACACAAAAGTACCGATATCTATTTTGGGAGTTAGAAAAGTTGGGACTAACCAAAATTATTTACTTTGATCACACTAATATGGCATTCAAGCTTCAATTACAAAAATTTGGTTTTCATTCTAGTGTCAAGTCAATCAACAAAGATTCAGTGATTACAACTAATTGCAATCGATTTTATACGACATTTTGCGGTTGACTCGACGCTAGGACTTACGCAGTTGAAATGAAAAATCAACAGCATCAGACCGCCAACTGTTTAAAACGTGACTTTAATTCACAGTCTTTGCTGTAATTGATTTTGTTCCTCAAGTGCGTAAGTCCTATTATTCTCCAAATAACACGCATCCATATTTTTTCAATTTTTTGCATTTTCACTTATATTTATAATTTTCAAAACTTCAAATTCCCAGTTAGACTCTATGGTCATATACTTTCTTTCCTGCTACCCAGGTTTCAGAAACAACAGGAGGGTTTTTAGGATCAAGATTACCTTCAAGGACTACAAGATCCGCAACCATACCTTTTTTCAACATACCACGCTCTTTTTCCTGTCCACCGGCGTAAGCGCCCCCTGCGGTATACATCCAGAGCCACTGCTCAAAAGGAAGCACTTGATCTGGAAAGATGACATTGCCTGCTCCATCGCTCATAGTTGATCCCATCACAGAACCCTCAATAGGGTCGCGAGCATCCATAAATCCTCCGGGGTTGTCACTACCTGAGGCCACAGTCACTCCTCCCTTCACAAGATCACCATAGGCATACCACTTTCCATCATCTAACACAATCTGTTTTGTATTTTGCGCCCTGGACAGAAACTGAGGTTGGATACACGCACATCCGTCCATGGCGGCAAGGCGTTTGATCTGAGATGTACTTATGAGGGTTACATGTTCAAGGCGTGGGCGCATTTCAAATCCAGCCGGTGCTCGAGTAACAGCATTTTCAAATGCCGTAAGCACCGCATCGGTTGTTGCATTCCCAAAAGAATGGACACATACTCGGAATCCCTTTTCTGTCGCTGCAAAGAGCATTTCCTCAAAGTCATCCCGGTAGTTACCGCTGTTTATAGTCTGCCCTCCTATTTTCAGAGAAAAGGCTACTGTTTCTGCGGTTGCACCGTCAGCGAATAATTTGACAGGACCTACACGCAGCTTTTCATCACCCACTCCGGTGACTGTCCCATGAAGCCTATAACCCAGCTGATTGTCCAGAACGGTCTCTCCATGTGGCATCATAAGTACCGATACCGGAAGCCGTCCTTCATCGTGAAGCTTTTGATATGCCGCCTCAGCAGCTGGTGTGACGCCGGGGTCGTGGACCGCAGTGATACCGAATTTGAGAAGCTCTTTAGCACGCACTTCTATGAGGTTCGCAAGTGTTCCCGTGTCCGCTTCCATTACCAGGCGGAACACAGGAACCTGTGCATATTCCACAAGCACGCCTGTTGGCATTCCGTTACTTTCCCGAAGAATAATTCCACAACGAGGCTCCGGAGTTGAGCGGGTGATGCCCACAAGTTCCAGCGCCTGGCTGTTTACTACACTCTGATGGAAGGTAGCCTGGATAAGAAGAACCGGCCTGTCGGAGCTAATCTCATCCAGATCGTTTTTCGTCAGGTCGAACCCGCCAATCTTGGCATCGAACCAACCGAAGCCGACAATCCATCCTTTTCCCGGTTTTTTTCGGGCTTGCAGTTGAATTTTCTCCATTACGGATTCCTTTTCAGTCAAGCCTATCAGGTTCACCCAGGTAGGAAAAAAACAACCGAATGAAGATAGGTGGTTATGTGAATCAATGAAAGCAGGAAGTAGAACCCGACCTTTCAGGTCATGAATTTCCGCATCAGGATAAGCTTTAAGGAGACTCCTATCGCCAACGTCTACAATATGACTTTCCTTGATAACTACGGTTTCCACGTATTTTTGCTCGGAGTCCATAGTAAGTATCTGCCCACCCGTGAATGCAATCATCGAATCGTTCTTTGCGTCAATATTATTTTTCATAATAAAGCTCCTAAAAGTCTCATTTTCTACTGTCTACGATTGTTTGGCAGTAGCTGATAAGATTTTATTCCACTATTGCATAGGCGAAGTGTGACAGGTAACATACTGGTCTTTTTTCATTAATTCCCTGAAAATAGATCTTTTTATAATCCTCAGTGGTCACATTGCAAAATTGAGAAAAACCGCTCTGAACAATGAATGTTTCTAACATACCGTCCTTGACGCCGAACTTATAAGGTTCCCCCTGTTGTGCCATGCCTTTTTTAGCATCCATTAGTGCAGTCTGGTCGCATGCCGTACACTGCACGCCGCATATTCCGTTTGTCCTATCAATACTGGATTCATAGACATAATCGAAGATGATTGCACTTCCGACGCCCGAATTCTTTGCGATAAAGCACAACATCTCATCCACGGTTTTTGGTGGAAGGTAGTAGATGAGTCCTTCCATGATAAAGACGGTCTTCTGCAACCTTTCATATCCATGTTCTAACAGCCGATGACTGAAATCTTCGCTCTCAAAATCAACCGAAACATACTCGACGTGATCCGGGAGTGAGCCGAAGATATCTTTGATTTTTTCGATTTTCACGCTTTGAGTTTCAGGATGGTCAATCTCAAAAACCTTAACCTTACCCCTGAGTCCTTCGATTCTGTATGCCCGAGTATCGTACCCTGCACCCAGAATGACAAGCTGTTCAAGCCCTTTATCAATAAACTTTGTTACGAAATCATCAAAATATCTGACTCTTGCTGAAAGTGAGTTGTGTAATCCGGGGAATGGAGTTTTAGAGGGGTCACAAGCTGCCATTTTTAAAAACGTCAAATATTGCTGGCTAAGAAAGCGGACGGCAAATGGGTCATAACAGATACGTTCGCCCTCTGGCTTGAGTGATTCAAGTGCTCTGACGAATGCTACATTCTCGGCTGTAATACTTGATCCTTTTCTCTTTTTGCTAGCCTCAAAAATTCTGTTTTCGGTATTATCCGGTTTTTCCATGAAAATCCAGCCTCTTACATATGTTTATGCTTTTCTTGATCCTAATCTTGGTTATCCCGATTTTATCCAAGTTTTAATCTTTTCCTTCATGGCTGACGGGGATTTACAATATCAATAATACGTTATAGTAATTAAAGTTACTTATTAGTAACTTTAGTGTTTTATTGGTAAGATATATATAAATTGACACCAAAACATGAAAGGGTGATTGTTTGTCAAAGATGCTTCCGGAGTACAGGGAAGAAGCAAAAAAGAGAATTGTTGAAGCAGGGCTGGAGGTAATGTATGAGAAAGGATACTGTAACACTACAATGGAAGATATCGCTCGCCGCCTTGATGTCAGCAAACCGGCCCTCTATCGATACTTTAAAAATAAGGATGAATTAATCATAGAAAGTGCAAATTATCTGCAGGCACAATACCGTGATATAAAAACAGGCTGTAATTCTGACATCTGCCCGGTTGATGCGTGGATAGGAATCTTCGATCAGATAATGTCACCTGATATTAAAATACATGCATTGTATTTTGAAATTCTGGGGATGACAGTACACAAACCTGAGGTCCAGAAAAGATCAATCGAAGGCATGAAACATAGTCTTGACCAGCCAACTCATGAAATTGAAGAACAGCAGCAGAAAGGCCTTATTCCATCCGAAACCGATCCGCGTACCCTTGCAATCGCTCTTGTATCATTGTTTAATGGAATGCGGGTTCTGATCCTTCTTGGCGTTGATTGGAAAGAAGTCCGCTCTCGATGGATCGAAACACTCCAACATTTATTTGGAATTATAAACAAAGGAAAGCAGGCAGAGTGCCCCAGGGATTGTAAAAGATTTGAAGCTTGCAACATTGAACCAAAAGCATGAATGTAATCTTCTCAGGAAAAGTTCCTACTTAAGTATAAGTAGTCCCATTGAAAAACTCCCCTGAAGATATCGCAAATATAATGTCTTATTTGGGTAGAGAGGCTATCTGATGTACTTCCATATTCAATACTTTCACCATTTGCAGATTCAATATTCTTGCCACTCTCATAGTCAGTATCCTTCCCGTCATCAGACTCAGTGTTTTTTCCACCTTCATACTCAGTATCTTTTTCATCGCCCTTCAACTTAACTAACCATGCGTTCCCGTTTTTAACGCCCGCAGCTACATATCCACCATCTGAAGTCTGTTGAACGGAATATAGCGTGCAATTAGAAAATATTTTCATCCACTTCTGATCACCTTCACTGTCTGTCTTAAGTATGAAAGCAGCACCTTCAGTCCCATAGGAACAGAATTCGGTGTACCTACCAGTCAATAAATAGCCATCGTCAGAAGTCACCGAAAGAGAAAACGCAGAATCATCCAGTGGTCCACCAAAGGTCTTGTTCCATTGCTCCTGACCATATTCATCAGTCTTGATAAGCCATACGTCATAATTACTGCTTGTTTCATTTAGATTAACTTCACTGGCAATTACATATCCGCCATTTGGAGCCTGCTTGGCAGAACTTAACAATGGATCTAACGTTTCGGAACTATTCTTTTTACCAAAGGTATTATTCCACTGCTGGATACCATTTATGTCATATTTAGTTAATCTGATATCAGCATCAATTATAAGCAAATCGTATTCACTTCCAACTTCATACTCAACCATATCCCCAACTATGTATCCTCCATCAAAGGTACGTTCAGCTCTATACTGAAGGTAATCTTCGTGAGTAATATTATCAGAAATTTTATCCCACATTTTGTTCCCTTTTTTGTCTGTCTTGATCAGCCAGGGTTCAGCATAACCAGAAGGAAATGTGTAACCTGAGAGCACATAACCGCCATCTGAAGTTTGTCGGGTAAAGTATCCTTCATCAAAATAAGTTCCTCCGTAAGTTTTATTCCACTGCATATTCCCACTTTTATCAACCTTGATAAGCCAGGCGTCCGGATAACCTTCTGTATCTTTGCCGTATGAAGCCGTTGTGCCTGCCACTATATACCCCCCATCTGAGGTCTGTTGAATACACCAGGCACTATCATCACCATTCCCACCAAAAGACCGGTTCCATTGTTCCAAAGGTTCTTCTACAGCTGCTACATTTGATACCTGTAAAAACAGAACTAAAAAAAGAAAAATTTGAAAGATTACACATTCAACAGTTTTAATCACTGTGCCCCCCTCAAAAAACAACTGTAACAGATAAGTCATAACTTTTAAGTAAATATTTAAAGAGTTCTCTCTAAATATGAATGTTGCGGATTATTAATATATTAATATTAAGGGAAAACTTGGGTTTATAGACCTGTTCCAGACCTACGGACCGGGCCATTTTCAGAGCGTTGTCAAAACTGAGTTTTGAGACATGAAACTTAGGCTCCACAACCAAAAACCTGCCATCAAGTTCAAGGTGGAAAGCAATTTAGAAGAGAAAGAATGCAAATCAATGTTATGCATTTTTAAATTTGAGCATACTATTCTAATAGGCTGGTCATATTTGTTTAAAATATACTATATTTAGATAAGCGACTCAGTCCCAAAATCTAGTGATAAAAGTAAGTGTAACATCACTACACAAAATTATAATTCTATAATTATGTAATGATGTTACGGCAAAAACAATGGTAACTATAAACCTTACTCTTAATAACTTTTCGGAGCTCCCTGCTCTCTTAGACGTTTTTGGTTGTTTTGGAAACGATTATGAATATACCACACGAGGAATTTTTCGTAGAAAAATTCCTCCAGTCTGTTCAATTTGTAGTACTCCAATGGTTCATAATGGCTATAATCCTCATACTAAAGAAGGTCTTGGAGAAATCAACATTGGTCGATATAAATGCTCAAATTGTGGTAATACACACGAAGAAGATCATAGTTTTTGGGAAGATCTGAAGACTTTACTTTTTAATTCATTCAATGATTTCTTCCAGTTACTCAGATACCATAACGTTTCATACGATGGAATTTCTGATATAATGGACTTCATCTATCCGAGATCAAAAAGCACTATTTTAAGAGCATTCTACGAAGAAATGGAACAGAAAACTGTTCCATTTTCAGAAAATATACATATGGTGCACTATGACGAACAACATCCAAAAGAAGGAAGATGTCAGAAATACCGTTTAACTTTACTGGATGCAAAAACTCAAA
>NZ_WJBJ01000018.1:101493-168628 GCF_020804205.1 Methanosarcina sp. DH1
GAAGAAACACTGTACTTAAAGTGCCAACTTTTGTGGGTGTAAAAAGTACGTTCGACGTGCTTTGCAATATCGTCAATGCAAAGAAAGTACAGGAATTGGCAAATTGAAGTACTTTCTCTGCTCAAATAATTATCGAAGGAGTCCTCGAAGAGGACTCCTTTGTATAACATACTGTTTTTTGACATGAGAAAGACATAGAAGGTATTGTTTTAAGTTGCCACTACCAAACAGAGATAAGTGCTATCAGAGTTAGTGGAAAAAAGAATAAGTTTTTAAGTCAAAATTCTAATTTGAGAGCCTCTCTTTTCGAAAAGTAAATGCTATATGAAATATGTAGCGTACTTTATAGTAAAACTCTCGGTCTTCTATTTAGCTGAATTTTCAATATTTTAGGAGGAGGTTTCACCTCAAAGGATCTAACTGTTTATATTATGTAAAATGTTAGATCTGGATTTGCAGTAAACTTCCAAACCCCCAGAATTGGATTACTGGTATTGAAAATTCAGGACTTACAGATACAACCCCTTGAGATTGAGAGTTAAAGTTCGAGAATATCTGAGGTACTATAATGAAAAAAATGAGTTTTTTAGTGATCGGCTTGCTACTTATGTCAATAGTAGCCATGTCAGGATGTGCTGATAACAAGACATCTGACAATACTGCCCCTGCAGAAGAGAATGCAGACAATATGTCAGCTAATACTACCATGCCTCCAGGAGAAGACGCAGGCCAGATGCCAGCTGACAACGCTACCATGCCCCCTGAAGGTGCTCCAGGTAACATGTCCGGCAATGGATCCATGCCTCAAGGTGCTCCAGGTAACATGTCCGGTAACGGTTCCATGCCTCAAGGCGCCCCAGGTAACATGTCAATGCCTCCTCAGGCAGGAAATGCAAGCAATATGTCATAATTTAAACCAGTTGGAACATAGCTTTCAAACTGGTCAAACAAGGCTGAGGGTAATTGGTTAGATAACAACTTTACTACCTTTGCCTTAACCTTTTTTATTACTTTTAAACTCATACCTTCAATTCATCCTGCTCGACTTCAACTCAGCAAGGATATTTTCCTACAACCGCATTGATGTAATCTGTTTCTTGCGGTATATTGATTTGATCTCTTTTGCGGTGTCAACGTTACATCTTTTGACGCAAAATGGAGTAGTGGGAGAATACTCATTTTGCAGGATTGAGCAATAACTCAAGGATAAGACCCGCATAGTCCTATATTATAAAAGCGTATAATATAAAAATCAAGATTTCATTTTTCGAGGTGTATTAGCATGAACGTTTATGTAATGCACTTTAATGAAGTCGACAGGACAAATTTGCCTGAAGTCGGGGGGAAAGGTGCTAATCTGGGAGAAATGGTCAAAACAGGATTTCCTGTTCCGCCGGGTTTTTGCATTACAACGTCGGCTTACTGTGATTTTATTGCAGCAAGCAATGAGATGGACAAATTTTTTGATTTGCTTGACCAGTTGAAACTGGATCAACCGGACGAAATTGGCAGGCTGGGAAAACTGATAAGGGACCATTTACTAACCATCCCCATATCCCAAACAATTAAATTCTCTATCCTTGATGCATGGAAAATAGTGGGTGAAGAAAAGGCTTATGCCGTTCGGTCCAGCGCCACAACCGAAGATTTGCCGACTGCCTCTTTTGCCGGCCAGCAGGAGACCTATTTGAACGTAAAAGGGATGAATCAACTCCTTCAGGCTGTGAGGAAATGTTGGAGTTCTCTATTTACCGACAGGGCAATTATCTACCGAATTAAAAATGGATTTGGCCACCGTTCGGTCTATTTATCCATAGTGGTGCAGCAAATGATATTTCCGGAGGTTTCCGGGCTTATGTTTACCGTGGACCCTGTCACCGGGCACAGGAATACTATTTCCATTGATGCCAGCTTCGGGTTGGGTGAAGCTCTTGTCTCAGGAATTGTTTCAGCCGACTCTTATCAGGTCCGTGAGAACCAGATTGTCAAAAAGCAAATCGCGGAAAAGAAGAAAGCTGTTTATCCGGTCACAGAAGGAGGAACAGTAACCAGAGAACTTGCTCCTGAATTCCAGAACAAGCAGGCTCTATCTGATGATAAAATTCTGGAACTGGCCCAACTTGGGCAAAGGATAGAAAAACACTACTGCTCAGAGCAGGACATCGAGTGGTGTCTGGCAGGGAATAAGTTCTATATCTTACAGAGCCGTCCTATCACTACTCTTTATCCGATTCCTAAAGTACATGACAATAAACTTCACGTATTTTTATCTATTGCTCACCTGCAAATGATGACAGATGCCATGAAACCTATGGGGATTTCTGTTTTTTGGGAGATATTTCCCTTTGGAAAAAACTCCGTACCCTTTCCCAATTCAGTGATCGTGGAAGCGGGTGGAAGGCTCTTTTATGACGTTACCCCTCTTTTGTACAGTAAGGCTCTTCGGCGGTATTTTATCTGGAGAATTGCTATTGTAGACGAACTGATGAGAGATGCCCTGACAAAAATAGTATCAAGCGAGATATTTCAACAAGAAGCAAAAGCAAACAAAGATACAACGAGGCAGGTTTTTAAATTATTCAAACCGATTCTTCCGCTCTATTTAAAGGGTATCCCGATTATTGTTAACAATTTATTTTTCCTCGATCCCTCCGGCATCATTGAGCGAGCCACAGCTCCACCGGAAGAGATAATCAATAAGCATAGGCACAGCATTATGCAGGCCTCAGGGATAGAGCGAATTAAAAGAGTTCAGGAAAGTATGGGCAAGTTGCTACAGGAACTGATTGGCAGCATGATGTACGTACCGTTACCATTCATTGTCCTGCCCATTGCCAGCCGGTTGACCAGACTATGGCTGGATGAAAACCTTGATGTTGATACGCTGAATAAATCCCTGCCTGGTAACGTGACAGGTGAGATGGGGTTAATGATTGGGGATCTGGCCGATACCGCAAGAAAATATCCTGAAGTGGTAGATTATCTGGAAAAATCGGAGGACAGCACTTTCTATCAGGACACTTACTATCAGGACACTTTCTATCAGGGACTCAGTAAAGTAAAGGGCGGAGATATATTCGGGACCGAACTGGAAAGGTTCATGGAACTGTATGGCATGCGCTGCCCGGGTGAAATCGATATTTCAAACGTTCGATGGTGGGAAGCCCCTACCCTTCTTGTTCCGTCCATTATAAACCATATTAAAAGCAATGCTCCGGGTGAGCACCGAAACCGGTTCAGACAGGGCAGAAAAGAAGCGCAGGAAGTCGTACAAAAACTTATGGAAAGTATTAGCAACACCCCTGCCGGAAGCCTCAAAGCAAGACTAATGTCCAGGCTTCTTTCCATTTACCGAAACTCCACAGGCTTGCGTGAATTTCCCAAGTATGTTATTGTTCGATTTTTTGATATCTATCGCCAGGCTATCCTGGCAGAAGCCCTAGCTTTACATCGGAGAGGAATTTTGGAAAAAGAAGAAGATGTATTTTATTTATATCTCGATGAACTTGTTGCATTGCTAGAAAATCATTTTAGTGAGGACCTGACGCGGCTTATAGACTCCCGTAAAAAAGCCTGCGAGCAGTACCAGAAAATGACCCCTCCCAGGGTTATGACCAGCGAAGGAGAAGTTATTACAGGTGTGAGGATCGATATTGAGGCTCCGAAAGGGGCTTTAATCGGGACTCCTGTTTCCTCCGGGGTTGCGGAAGGGTACGTAAAGGTTATCCTCAGACCCGAAGCCGCAAAGCTGAAAAAGGGGGATATTTTAGTAGCGCCTTTTACCGATCCTGGCTGGACTCCACTGTTTTATTCTGTTGAAGCCCTGGTGGTCGAGGTTGGGGGTATGATGACACATGGTTCAGTAATTGCGCGAGAGTATGGTATTCCTGCGGTTGTCGGTATCGAAAATGCAACCAAACTCTTAAAAGACGGCCAGTACGTCCGCGTTAACGGTACCAGGGGTTTTGTACAGATCCTTAAGTGAAATAAATCTTAATCAGGCGCTTCAAAAAGGGCAGGATAAAGGGAACTCAATTCACTGGCCAAGTGAACCAACCCCAGAAAACACTAAAAAAGACATTGAAAAGCGATGATGTGTACTGTCCCAAATAGAAATAGATGTGTAAACTAAGATAAAGCTAACAAACAAGCTGTTATTCGAATTCATTTAATTGGCCGAAAATGAATACGACAGATTAAATAATAAACTTTTCGTAACAGATCAGTATAAAAAAGATATTACATTGTGAAAAACAATGATTTAAAAAAGATGCTAAATAAACAGAATATAAGAGTCAATAGCCAAAAAAAGAGTTCTTAGATTTGGCCAACTAATGAATTCATTTCAATAGCTATTGACTCTGAAACTGTATAATCAGAGAATAAATCATCTGATATAATAAGTTAATGTGTTGAACTTATAATAATATTACTATGAGTTAACTAAGCATTTTTTCGCAAATAATACCAAGTCCACTATTTGGGATGTCCATAATAGGACATCCCATACTGATATTAGATTAATTGCTCATATGGGCTTACAGCACATAAAAGATCCCAGGATTCCCATCAGGCAAGGCCTGCGGGAACCACTAGTCACCGCTTAGACCAAAACAGTCCGCACTAAGGACTCGTAACGAAATAACCTAAGTAACACATTATTACTTGGAAGCAAAACCGATGGTACTGCTTATGAAAATGGAAAAGTACAGTGTAAAAATTGGCTTAGGTTATTTCGCGGTGAGTACTAAGAGCCTATCCGAAAAGTGGTTACCTGCTATAACTTTTACAATAGGAAATATGCAAAACCGGAACGGATGCCCGGATATTTAGACCTATTGCAACTTTTCGATATGCATTACTGACTTTTCGGATAGGCTCTAAGTGCGGAGAGTCCGGAGCAAGCTCCGGATATACAGCAGCGATTTTAGAACTAGTGTCAAGAAAATTTAGTTATTGGTCATTTAAAGCTCAGAATCATTGTGCGTTGACAAGAAGCTACTAAAGATTATGCTCAATAATTAAGTTGCCATGACACTAGAAAGATCCAGATATGTAAAATATTGAAAGAGGGAAGGCAAGCCTCCCCTCTCGGGTCGGCTTGCATTCCTCTTTTACCTATTTTTTTACATATCCGGATCAAATCAAGTTAAGATATTTTCAACATGCAAACGCCTGCAGCAAATACCAGATAAATTAAAAAACGACTTCATTAAAAAATCAATACAAAAACGGCAAAAGTATATTATATAAAAACTGAAGCAGTTCATAAAAAAATTGTAACATCTGATAAAAATCATATATCCTATACAAGGTCAGCCCGATTTTACAAAAAACCAGTGCGATATTATGCAATTTAAAACAAAATTTTCCTTCGGTACCAAAAACGATACCAATATAAAATTTCTTCACACCTACTGTATATCGCGAGTCTGGCTTCATACTATATAAACTTTTCTATTATTAAAAAATCAATTCAATACAAAAATAATCGGAGTAACAAAGAAAATTATTCACACAACAAAGTAATACTGTAATACACATGAAACAGAAAGCAATTAACAACAAAAGAATAAGAGAAAGCGCCCCTTATCGAAAAAGCATAAGCCTAACAGAAGCAGACATAGAAAAAGCATCAGAATTAGAAAAAACATTCAATTCAAGATATCCTCAAGAATCACCATTCAACTTCTCTCAAACAATATCTAAAGCCATCGAGCTTGCATACTTGCAGATTTTGGAACCAATAGAAGTAAAGTCAGAACCAATACAGCAATCACTTACTGGAAAACCAGCTGATAAGGCAGCATTGAAAGCAAGAAAGCTAGTAAAACTACAACAAAATAAGATATAACCAAGTTAATATATTTAACAAGAAACCACATGCAATCTCCACGTCAAACACACAAAATAATTTTACACATAATAAGCTGTTATTCTACTGTCAGTATACTGTCAGTATACTATTTGAAGCTTAAATACACTCCTAATCGCCCGCTATCGGCATTATTGTACTTCATTCAATAAACACCACAAAAACAGGCGCAATTTCTGAAAAACAAACCGTAATAACACTGTAACTGCAAAGAAATGTATATGTACAATAACTTACATGGAATATTAACAAAAAACGAAATTTACAAAGAAGGTGGACCAGACCTTCTTTGTATGTTAAATAAGTTAATCAAGGTATTAACATGAAATTAGCGTACATAAATAAAAACTTTGGGATTAGATTAGACTCGAATTAATGCCTTACGACATACCAACACTCCTTTCTATTGGGCCGACCCTCTATCTATGTAAGTTAATAATATATTAACAACACAACACTTTTTTTATTTTTTATTAAGGACATACTACCCCTACAGGCGGATCATCTTGATGATAGCAAGTTTCTATAACAACCTGAGTAGTACGCACTCGATAACGATTATGCACGATAATCAATTTTGACTTAGGATTGAACTCATCAAGCTCAATCTTATGAAGGCCTTCCTGAATCTGCTGTATTCTTTCCTCAGACCAAATAGCTATTCTATACATCTGTTCGCCGCAAATGCATTTCTTATCCTTCTTCTCTTTCCAAGTATCACGGCTCACTTTGTTCTTTGATGCAGTCCCAAAGTAATGAATAGCTTGCTTGCCTGGCTCATGATAATGGTGAGTGAGAATATAAGCAAAGATTTTGAACACACCATCTTTGTCCTCAGTTCCACGTCCTTTGCTCCAACTGATATTCTTATACGTCCATCCAGTCTCTTTGTAAAAGTCGCTTGATTTCTGTTTTAATTTGAAATAGCCAACAATATGAAAATGAGGTGAAAAAACAAGATAATCTTCACAAGAAGGTAAACCAAGTATATTTTCTCTTACTCCATCCCAGGAACCCATTTTTTTCCAGCTGCTTTAATAGCTTGCTGAATAGGCCATTGGTATTCTTTCTTAATACGGAAAACATGTAAACTCACCCCACCGCCTGAAATGCCTATCTGTTTAGCATATTTAATCGCCCTGGAATACATTTTATTGACATCAAAATCCTGGTACTCATTAACAGGAACTGAAAGCTCGAAATGATTTATATATCCTAGATTTTTACCAAATGCCCTCCAAGCTGCATGACATCCAAGAAGGTAATCTGCCGCCCTGCTAGCCGCCTGAGAAGCTGCAGACCTGAAACACTCCTGACACATGAAGTTCTTGCAGTGATAATAATGCCCTACTGTCCTATGACACGATGGGCAATAATCGGCGGATGTTACAGTATTACAGTACTCCTTTGTTTTCTTCCCGAAACCAGGAAGAGATTGAAGAGTAAAAAAGAGTAATCCACTAACGAAACACGTGATTGAGTTTAGGGCAGGACAATTCTATTTTTTAAGGCAGGAAGTTCTTCATCTAATTTTATACCAGAAGGTGTTTTCACCTTAGAAGGTAGAAAGCTTGTCGATTGATAAAACATAAACTTCTATAAGGTTAGCTCTTTCAAGGTTAGCTCTCAAGGTTAACTCCTGCAAAGTGTTTTCATCAGATGGGTGGAACAGGTAATGACTGTTTTAGAGTAGAGGGAATCTCAGACTCTTCTGTTTTCAGAATTACTAACGAGCTGGACGAAAATTACTAAAGAACTGGCCGAAAATTACAAAAGAGCTGAACGAAAATCAGTATTGAGACTGGCAATTTCAATACTCATTGATATATATGAAGACTGGATTACTGGAAAAATGTATATACTAATGGAGCCAGTAATGGATCAATAATCAAAAAAAATACTAAGGGGTACAGAGCAAATTATACGGAAAAAATAAGCACATTGCTGAAAAATATCTTCTACTGCTCAGGATTTAACTTTAGTGTTACTCTCAGGAGTTATCATATTTTTTTTGGACCTGAACTCTGGCTGATCACAGGTACGAGATCTTAGGTACGATATCTTAAGATGTATGCCTTGAACTTTTCATAATTCAACAATTCAATTCACATTAAATATTTTAATTAAATATTTTAATCAAAAAGTTCATTTATTAGTAGGGAAGCCCTAAATGATCGAACCTATATTTTTGATGGAAATAATTGTTGCCTTGCTTGTTCTATCCATGCTGGCACAGGTCCTTACCCACTATTTTCAGATACCTTTTATAATCTTTCTTTTTATTGAAGGAATAATAGTAGGACCTGAAGTTCTAAACCTCTTAAACCCGGCTCTTTACTCCGATGTGCTAAGTGCTATCGTTTCGATCTGCGTTTCTGTGATAGTCTTTGACGGAGGATTCCAGATCGACTGGAAGCACATGAGAGGAGTTAAAAAAAGTGTTATTAAATTAAGTACATTAGGAGTTTTTATCACTTTTATCGGGATAACCATACTGACACATCTTCTTATAAATATCCCTATCCCAATTGCTGCCCTTTTTGGAGCTCTGGTTACTGCAACTGGTCCCAGTGTTGTCGGTCCAATAATAAGGAACATAGGGATTTGCCATAGGGTTGCCAAAATCCTGGAATTTGAGAGTGTCTTAAACGATGCTGTAAGTGTAATTCTAACTGCACTGGTTTTTGAAGGAATTACAGCTGAGATTTCCGGAACTGGTGCAGTAATTTTTATGCTGCAAAGAGTTGGGATGGGGTTAATTATAGGGGGCTTATGTGGGTTTATTCTACGCTGGTTTTTTACCAGAGGCATATCCATTGGCAAACAGCCTGCAAGGTTGTTCACTCTCACTTTTATCTTTGCTTGCTATGTATTGTCAGAAACAATAGGCAATGAGTCTGGGATTCTTGCAGTGGCCGTCTTTGGGATTATTATGGGATCTACCGAATTTCCCCAGAAGAAGATGATAGAAGAATTCAATAATAATCTAGCGGTTTTAATGATCTCTCTGATTTTCATCTTGCTTGCAGCAATGCTCAAGTTCTGGTACATCATGGAGATCGGGCTAAAAGGGATTGCTCTGGTCTTGCTTATAGCATTATTTGTCCGTCCTGTAGCTGTATTTATCTCGATGCGGAGTTCAAAAATAAGTACTAAAGAAAAAATGTTCATATCTTTTGTGGGGCCAAGGGGAGTGGTTCCTACTTCGATAGCAACTTATTTTGCAATTAAACTGGATGAAATGGGGATTGCAGGAGGCCAAACTATTGTAGGACTGGTCTTCCTGACCGTTATTATTACTGTTTTCCTGACAGGTAGTATGTCAAAAAAAGTAGCTCAGATACTGGAGATAATTCCTATGGAAATTTTGATTATTGGAGGAGGAAAAATAGGCCGTATCCTTGCCGAAAAGTTTGATAACAGAGGAGAAAATGTGTCAGTTATAGACATCTCGGAAGAGGAATGTAACAAATGCAGGGAATTAGGAATCAGGACTGTTCAGGGTAATGCAGCAGACATAGCTATTCTGAAAAAAGCCGGGATTGAAAATGCCAAATATGTAGTTGTAACTACAAAAAAGGATGATGCAAATCTTCTTTTTTGTCAGATTGCAAAGGCAAAGTTTGGGTTTAAGGGAGAACAATTAATTGTTAGGGTAAATTACGTAGAAAATCTCCAGGCATTCTGGGATCTCGGAATTCGAGCGATGAGCACTACAATGACAACTGCTGCGGTTATGGAAAATATGATTGGCGGTAATGACCTATTTTCGATGTGTGAAATCGGAAATAGGGGCAATATTATGGAAGTTAGAGTTACCAATCCAAAAGTCGTGGGAAAAACTATAAAGGAAATAAATTTTCCAGAAAAAAGCCTCATGGTTATGATACAACGGGGAAGCGAATCAATTATCGCATATAGCAGCTTGAAACTTGAATATAACGATATTGCAACGATTATTGCTGATAAGAGTTCAGGTAAGTATGTTTCTGATATTCTGTTTAAATAAGTTTAAGCAAGGTTTCAAAATATGGCATTGGTAATCGGTTAAGGAATTTTCTTGCCTGAAAACATCGATTTTACATTAGAAGCCGGCCTTAAATTTTGGCCTATTTACATAAAATCGATACCCGATTCCAGCTCGTAATTTATTAAAATATTTGGTAAATATTGAGGAAATTGGCGCAATTTGTCATGATTACTCACTTTACCAGAGATGCATGGAAAGTTTTTAAAGAGTAATCAATCCTACCCTTCCTCTGCTAACTTCAAGTTTGAACTTTCGGTTAATGTAATCTTTTGCGGGTCCTTTTCCATGTATGAGGAGTTCTACCAGATCTTCAGGTTCATCAATATCCGTACCTGCAAAGAATGAATCATATATTTCAAAATTCTGTCCGGAATCGGCTGCAATTGAACAATGAGTCAGAAAACTCGAACCATAGTACCTTACCCTGTAGTTAGAGGGGTTCTTAATAAAAAGGGTATTAGTACCTCCACCTTTTCCAGGAACGATGCAAACATCCTTTTTAGTCGAAACAATCTCTATTATGTGCTTAGAAGAAAGAAGCGGAAGATCAGCCATAACAATAATAACCGGCTCCTCAGCCTGTTCAAGGTACCCATTAAGGGCTTCATTCAGGTCATTTTTGTCCAGAAGCACGTTGGCTTTCGTCATATTCTCAAGCCCATATATAGAAGGACTGAGAATATCGATTGTTCCGACTCCCGCTTCCTTAAGGGTGTCTATCACCTGATTCAGCATCAGTTCCACAAACTCTTCTCTCTCTTCCCGAGTCAGGACAGGGGACAATCTGGATTTTGCACTGGATTTTTTATAAGGGATTACAGCTTTCATCTTGACTCCTGAAAATCTAAGTTCAGAAATAAATATAAATGAATATTAACTCAATTCACTGAAATTTATATGAAGAAGCGTAAAACCCCCGCGTCCCGGAAAGATAAACTCATTTTTCTTATGGTTCCGGCTTGCAGCAATTTCAACCGCTCTGACTTATATTAAATCATAACCACACTGAGAAAGGCGCACAGGAAGAAGTAACTTCACAAAATTCACCCTCTCAGGCAAAACTTAATTTTTCTATATTCTAAATTTACATTCTACACTCTACATTCTAAATTAGTCCGCTTGAGCGAACGAAGTGAGCGAAACGGACAGCTCCCGAGATGGGACTCGGGAGCTGCAACCTTGCCTGAATGACCTCATGCCGTCCTCCCGAGACGGGACTCGGGTGACGGAACTCGGGAGTTTAATCTATACTACTTACCCTTGTTTTCACAAAATAGGAAGGGGATTGACTTTATTAGAAAAATCTCGTTCTATTTTCCGGTATAGGGTATCCCTCTGCACAGGGGTTCTTCCTGCTCCTTTTATCATCCATTCGAACTCGGCAGGAGATACATATTCTCCATTACTGCCTCCCGAGGCTGTGGAGATCTGGTCTTCCATAAGCGTGCCTCCGAGGTCGTTTGCTCCGCACTGCAAGGCTACTTGAGCGAGTTTCTTTCCTAACTTTACCCACGTGGCCTGAATATTGTTAACGTAAGTATGTAAAATTACGCGGGAAATAGCTATGAGCTGAAGGTCTTCAAGCCCTGTGGTCGAGAATTTCCCGGATGCTATCATCTTTTCCCCTACAGGATTATTGTAAGGCAAAAACGCCATTGGTATAAGTTCCGTAAACCCGCCGGTCTCTTTCTGGATTTCACGGATGATAAAGACATGGTCCAGGCGTTCTTCAAGGGTTTCAACATGTCCGTACATGATAGTGGAATTAGTGGAAATCCCTGCTTTATGTGCTGCAGTTATGGTATCAATCCACTGCTGGGTATTGATTTTTCCAGGGCAGATAATCTTTCTTACCCTGTCGGAAAGGATCTCGGCCGAAGTCCCTGTAAGGGAGTCAAGCCCACTTTTTTTAAGTCTTCGCAGGGCTTCTTCAACCGACATGCCTGAGATTCCTGCTGCGTAATTTACTTCCATAGGGGACAGGGCATGAATACACAGGTCAGGGAATTCGGCTTTTACTGATTCTATAATCTCAAGATAGAACTCTACATCAGCTTCCGGGATATATCCACCCTGGATACATACCTCCACAGCTCCTGCTTTTCTCGCTTCTCCTGCTTTTTCCAGGATTTCTTCAACACTCAGGATATACCCTTTCTCTGTCCTGTAGGCACAGAACCCGCAGTTTCCCACACATTTATTTGTGATATAGATATTCCTGTTCACTACATAACTAACAGTATCGCCTACCGTACTGGCACGCAGATTATTGGCGAGCTCAAACAGCTCAAAAGGGTTTCCTTCAAGCAGAAGGAAGGCATCCTCTTTAGTACATTTTCCCTGGTATGCCCTTTCAATTACATCTTCTGGAGTTGTCGGTTTTTTCGTGTACATCCGATCATCCTTTTTAAAATTCCATCATTTCCCTGAGTGTTATTCAACTATCTACTGCTTTTATCCGTACAATTTGAAGAGGATACCAGCTTATTCTGAGGCTCTACACCCTGTAATTCTGTTAGAGTTCCCGGAAGTCAATTCATGTACCCCTTTATAAAGGGTTGTCCTCTCTTTTGGAACTCTTCCGGCTCCGTAGATCATCCATTCCAGTTCTTCAACAGAAATACATTCTCCATTAGGAGCTCCTGCCAATCTGGAAATACTCTCTTCCATGAGTGTACCTCCCAGGTCATTTGCACCGCAGTGAAGAGCAAACTGGGAAAGCTTCTTCCCCAGTTTTACCCAGCTTGCCTGAATATTATCTACATGCCCGTGAAGAAGGATACGTGAAACAGCATAGATTTTCAGGTCATCGAGGCCAGGAGTAGCATACCTGCCCTCTCGGATCATTTTTTCTCCAATCGGATTATTATAAGGCATAAATGGCAGAGGCACAAACTCGGTAATTCCGCCAGTCTCTTTCTGAATATCCCTGATAGTCAGGATATGCTCAATTCTTTCTTCAGGAGTTTCGACATGCCCGTACATCATGGTTGCAGTGGTAGGGATTCCTGTAGCATGTGCCTGTGTGACCACTTCAATCCACTCCGCAGTCTTAAGTTTTGAAGGGCAAATAATTTTCCTGACACGGTCAGAGAGAATTTCGGCTGCAGTTCCGGGCATTGTATCAAGCCCGCTTCGTTTCAGCTTTGAAAGGGCTTCACTTACCTTTATGCCACTGACACGAGAAGCATGGTAAACCTCCATCGGGGAAAAAGCGTGAATATGCATTTCCGGAAATTCGGCTTTTATAGCTTCTGCAATTTCCTGGTAAAAGTCAAGGCCCACATCCGGAAGAAGACCTCCCTGGATACAAACTTCGGTAGCTTTTTCCTTCTCAGCTTTTCTAACCTTTTCCATAATTTCTTCTATGCTGAGGACCTTACCATCGTTTGTCCTGAATGCACAGAACCCGCAGGTGCCTACACAGCGGCTTGTGAAGTTTATGTTTCGGTTTACTACGTAAGTAACCGTATCTCCTGCCGTAAGAGAGCGAAGTTCGTCCGCAAACCTGAAGAGTTCGAAAGGAGGTACCTCCAGAAGCAGGAGACCATCTTCTTTTGTGCTCTTCCCCTGGTATGCTCGTTCTATGAGATCTTCGGGAATCCTGTTGTTCATTTTTCAATTCCTCCGCATGCCCTCTGTCCAGGGCTTTTTCCTGTAACCGTCAGCATCAGAGAGTTGTTCTATAAGCCCGCCTATCCTGTCCGAATACCATTCATTTCTTACATACTGAGGGTAAATTGGCAGGCGTTCCCTGAGCAAAATAGGACTTAGTTTCCTTTGCAAGTCCGTCACATCCGGCCATTCAGCTTCAGGATTAATCCAGTCAATTGTCAGTGGAGATATGCCTCCCAGGTCAGTTACTCCTTTTGCGATAAGGGCCTTTGGGTCTATAAGGTTTGGGGCGACCTGCACTGCTATGTCAGAAGGAAGGACCTGTCTGGCCAGGCATATAGTGTCAATCATTTCTTCTATTGAAGGAGCAGGAAAGTTTTCCATAGTTGTTCCGGGTTTTGGGGCAAAGTTCTGGATAATAACTTCCTGGATGTGCCCGTATTCCCTATGGAGAGACGCAATAGCTTCAAGGGACTCAATTCTATCTTCCCTTTTTTCCCCAATTCCTATAAGAAGGCCGGTAGTATAGGGGATCTGGAGTTTTCCTGCTTCTCGAATGGTATTAAGCCTGAGTTCGGGAAGTTTGCCCGGGCAGTCCTTATGGGCATCCAGGGTTGCCGTGCTCTCAAGCATAAGCCCCATGCTCGCGTTCAAAGGCTTTAAAGCCTTCAGCTCCGAGCGCGTCATAATTCCTGCATTCGTATGAGGAAGGATTCCAATATCGATTGCAGCCTCACAGAGAATAAGAAGGTATTCAAGCGTGGAAGAATAACCGAGTTCTTTAAGCCATTTCCTGTACTCCGAAACCTCCTCTGCATATTCCCCAAAGGTGAAAAGGGCTTCGGTACACCCTGCATTTGCCCCGTTTTCAAGTACAGGAAGAATTTCTCCGGGTCTCATGAGCCTGGCGCCTGGTTGTCCGGGCTCCCGCCGAAAACCGCAGTAACCACAGCGGTTCCTGCAAATATTGGTCACAGGAACGAAAACGTTTTTCGAGTAGGTCACAAAATTGGGATTTTTTGGTGGAATGATAAAACACCTGATGAGTTTGTTTTCTGAAATTTTAGTCCAGGATTTTCTTCATGGCAGCGACTACACCAAGAGCTACACCTTCAACTTCAATGCCGCCTTTTCCTTTGGCTCCATCCCCTACAACGTAAAGTCCGGGAATAGGAGTCTCGTTACCAGGGTCCGTGCCTGAGGCAGCCCTGTTTACCGGCCAGTTGTCGTGGTATGACTGGATAAGCAGGACTTCGTATTTTTTATTGGGAAAGATTTCTTTAAGGTCCTGAAGCCCCAGTTCAATTTCAGCTTCGAGATTTTTCACGTTCTCAGGGGCTACGTGTTGATGGGACATTGTAAGATGCTTGCCAGGTGGAGCGAGTCTAGGATCGACCTGCGTAACTTCATTTATCCCATTTACTCTTTTTGCATATGGGGTTAGAAGGACACCCGAATGCCCTACAAGAGGCTCGTCTGCAGCAAGACAGATCTTTATCCCGGCAGAAGGCTTCAGGGTTTCAAGTCTTCTGAGGTATTCTGAAGCTTTTTCGCCTGACAGGGCCTCCGCACAGAGACATGCAGTTGCAGCATGCCCTAAATTGCTGATGACCAGGTCTGCTTTATGAGCCTCCTCGCCAACAAGAACACCCACGGCTTTTCCGTTTTCCACAAGGATTTTTGAAACCTCGGTCTCGGTATGAATCTTTCCGTCATGTGCAGCAATTACACTTTCCAGAGCATCGATTACTCCTTTGCATCCTCCAATAGGAACTCCTGGGCCGCCGAATCTGTACATGTTTTCAATTATTTCGAAAACTTCTTCTACAGAAACTTCGTCACTTCTTAGGCTCAATGCCCAGCCACAGAAAGCGTCGGCAAATTTCTCAAGCCAGTCATCTTTAAACTGTGACCTGAGCCATGCCTGCAAAGTGCTTCCTGTTGGGCGGTTCTTTCGCGTACTTACTATAAGAAGAGCGATCTTCAGGCGGTCTTTATGCGAGAGAAGTGTGGAAAAATCGTTAAACAAAATGTCTTTGAAGCCTTTCTCATAATCCTTGCTGCCTTTTTTCAGGGGCACGCGTACAGTTGTATTATCTGCCCTAACAATTTTTACATCGGCTCCGACTTCGTTGAGGAACTTGGCAAGAGGGCCTGCAGGTCCATGGGGCAGGACATGGAAAGCTCCGCTTGAAACCTGGAATCCTTTGTAACTGAGGTTTGTAAACCTTCCTCCTGTGATGGGAAGCCTTTCAAAAACATCTACCTGGTACCCTGCCTTTGAGAGCCTTGCCGCACTTAAGAGCCCGCCGAGTCCTGCGCCAATCACAATCGCTTTCATGCCAACACCTCTATAGCCTTAACAGGGCAGTAGAGAGCGCATATTCCGCAGTCTATGCAGGCGTCAGTAGCTTGTGCCTTTCCTTTTACCTCTATTGCTCCTTGTTTACAAAAAGAAGCACACTGGCCGCATCCTACACAATTATCATTAATCTTCATGCGATTCCACCAGTTTTTCTATCATGAAAAGACTTATTATAATGTATTGGTACAGTGTGTTCTCAGGGTCATGCTAAAAAGTATAGTATTCTCTTTCCATGAATACGGAGACCCTATGTGTACCCGGTAGTATGTAATTTATTTATTTTCTGTCAACTATTCTTATACTGCTTCACTAATGATTCTGCTATTGATTTTATCATATCTCGTAAAATATAAGGTGGGCCATTCCATATTTAGTGGGGTTCCATTCCATATTTAGTGGGGATCCATACCAGATTCTGCAGCAAGATGGCTCAATTTTTATTAATTCTTTATTATTTTTATTTTATGTGATGCATGAAAAACCTTTTATTCTGGGAATTTCTCATGATTTATATATTATTATATATGAATGTTTTATTCAATCTAAAATAATTAAAGTCTATATATACTTATTGTGCTTATATGAAGCTTACTTATATATATTATAAATAATATTATTTATGTTTGGGGAACTGGAGGGGAATAACATATACAGAACTTATAGAATTCCGCAAACGGAATAAGACTTTATTCCAATTTTTAAAACATATCCATATTCTATAAACAGATTTTAATTATTTGAACTTAATATTTATATAATATTAATTATCTAGCAAATAGCGATAAGTAACTCCTCATTCGTTTGCAGCAATTAGTATGAGGTTCTGTAATTTTAAGCAATTATAATTATTAATTATATTAATCTCATTCAATTGGACCTATGCTGCCTGAAACAGGAATTCCCCTGAACTTCTGGCAATTATCATACGATTCCGGGCAAAGAAATCTAAATTTTCAAAGCCCGGAAGCAAATGCCTGTAAAAAGGGATCTTTTTATCGAAATTAAAGATCTCTGTGGACTCAGGCATCTATAAAAGGACCTGTGTCTGGACCGAAAACAGTTTCCCTAAAATCCGGTTGACTGGACGCAGTTTTGTTGTCTAAAAACCCAAAATTCGTGTCATTTAATGCTGCACTTTAATTCAGGTTGCTGCACTTAATTCAGGTTGCTGCACTTTAACAGGTGATATTAATGTCTGAAATAATTGATAGCTACATACCAGTTGCAATATTCCTTGTCGTGGCACTTGTTATGCCTCCAATGACAATGTTTATGGTAAAGCAACTGAGCCCGAGGAGCAAGGCAGCCGGCAAATACACGACATATGAGTCGGGTTCGGTTCCCACAGGAACTGCAAGGATCCAGTTCAATGTTGAGTATTATCTTTATGCAATTGCATTTGTGCTCTTTGATATAGAGGTGCTTTTTCTTTACCCATGGGTTACGGTCTATAAGGGGCATGGGATCACCTCTCTTGCAGTGGTTGAGATGTTTGCCTTTATTTTTATACTGCTCTTCGGATACATTTATCTCTGGAAAAAGGGGGCCCTTACATGGGTGAAGTGAAGGAGAAAAAAACGAGTAAACCCTATGAGACCTCGGAAGAAGAAATTCCTGGAGTTCTTACAACAACAGGCAATGCGATCAGTGAATTTCTCAAGAAAACTAAGGTCCAGGACTTTATTAACTGGGGTAGGAAAAATTCGCTATGGTTTATGACCCAGCCAATGGGCTGTTGCGGAGTCGAGATGATTGCAATGGGCTGTGCCCACTATGATACGGACCGCTTTGGGATTATTCCGAGAAACTCTCCAAGGCAGGCTGATGTTATGCTCATAAGCGGCTACGTGACAAAGAAATACCTGCCTGCTTTAAAAAGACTCTGGGAACAGATGCCTTCTCCTAAATGGGTCATCGCTTTTGGAGACTGTTCAATTAGTGGCGGCCCATTCTATGAGTCGTATAGTACTGTCCAGAATATTGATGAGATATTTCCAATCGATGTCTTTGTCCCAGGATGTCCTCCAAGGCCAGAAGCAATGCTTCAGGGATTTGTGGAACTACAGGAAAAAATCAAAGCCAAAAAAGACCTGGGCTCGGAGTATTAAGGTTACTAAGGTTCTTCTGAAATTTCAGAGTTATTTGAGGGAAAATTATGGATGTCACAGAAATTCTCAAGTTATTAACAGGCACATTTCCTGAGGCAATCTCCGAAGCAGCAGCCGAGTCCGAAATCCGTGCCAGGGCGTATGTGGACAGGGAGAAGGTGAAAGAGGTTTGCCAGTACCTTAAGGATTCCCTTCAATTTGACCACCTCTGCTCAGTCTGCGGGGTGGACTACATAAAAAGGAATGAGTTTGAGGTAGTCTATCATATAGCATCATATAATCATCCTGTGGTTCTGACGCTTAAGGCCAGGCTTCCGAGGGAAAGTCCGGAAATCGAATCCGTTGTATCGGTGTACTGGAATGCAAACTGGTATGAAAGAGAAACTTACGAGCTTTTCGGGATTCTATTCAAAAACCACCCTAACCTGAAGCCACTTGTACTTCCCGAAGATATGCTTGGAGAATGGCCCCTCAGGAAAGATTACGAGGGCTTTCCGAATAAGACGGCCAGAAACCTGGTGTGAGGGTGAAAAATGGAAGAACGGCTTGAACCAGATGAGATGATCGTACACCTGGGCCCTCAGCATCCCATGCAGCCCGGCCCCTTCAGGCTAAACCTGAGGTTAAAAGGGGAAACAGTCGTGGATGCTGACATAGAACTGGGTTTCATTCATAAAGGTATTGAAAAGATTCTGGAGAATAAGACTTACCTCCAGGGAATAACAATCGTGGACAGGATCTGCTATCTTGTGGCTCTTGTAAACGAAGAATGTTTTGTAGGCTGTACCGAGAAATTACTTGGCATCGAACCGCCTGAAAGGTCTCAATATATCAGGGTAATTCTTGACGAGCTTACACGAATTCAGAGCCATCTGCTGGGTATGGGCGAGTTTGGAGAATTCATTGGTTTTGTTTCCATGTTCATGTACACGGTCAGGGAAAGAGAAGAAGTCCTGGGCCTGATTGATATGATAACGGGAGCCAGAATTACTCACAGCTATCTCAAGTTCGGAGGAGTACGCGACGACCTTCCGGAAGGGTTCAAAGAAAAAGCAATTCCTGTCCTCAACAACCTTAAAAAATCAGTTGACGATTTTGAGGAAATGTTCCACACTGACAGGATTTACAGGGAAAGGACTGTCGGAGTTGGTGTCCTTACTGCTGATGTCGCAAAGAACCTTGGGGTCTCAGGCCCTCCTTTGCGTGCAACCGGTGTGCCTTTTGACATCCGGAAAAACGAACCTTATCTGGTCTACAAAGACCTTGACTTCAAAGTCTGCACTGAAACCGCAGGAGACTGTTTTGCAAGAATACAGGTCAGGCTAAACGAGATCAGGGAAAGTATCTATATCCTGGAACAGTGCTTCGACCAGATCCCCAGCGGCCCTCTCTTCCCCGAAGGCTCACTGTACGGCAGGAGAACCCCTGTAATGAGAGTTCCTGCCGGTGAGGTATTCTACAGGGTGGAAGACCCAAGAGGGGAAATGGGAATGTACATGATTTCCGACGGTTCGGACAAGCCATACAGAGTAAAGATCAGAGGCCCCTACTATCCTACCCTGCAAGCTCTGCCTCCCCTTATAATAGGCACGACTGTTGCAGATGTGGCAGCAATATCAGGCAGCATGGACGGGTGTACCAGTGAAGCGGACAGGTGATTCTGATGACAGTAGTAATTCCTGAATATATAACCCCTTTAATTCCCTGGATCAGAGGAATATTTGGCCTTGTTCTGATTGGAATTATTTTCGTCGGAGCAATGGGAGCTGTCTGGCTTGAACGGAAGCTTTCTGCTGACATCCAGACAAGGATGGGGCCCTGCCGCGTAGGAAAATATGGGCTCTTGCAGCTTGTAGCCGATGCAATCAAACTTTTTACGAAAGAAGACTTGAAACCGCTGAATGCTGACAGTTTACTTTTTAATAATGCTAATATTTTCATGCTTGGTTCGGTTTTTCTTATGCTTGTCGCCCTTCCTGTGGGCGCGGTCTTTATTAATGGGGTCGAATACACGCTTGCGGTCACCCAGATGGACATCAGCGTGCTTTACATCGAAGCGGTGTCCGCATTATCCATTTTCGGAATTTTCATGGTGGCTTACGGCTCGAATAACAAATACTCCCTGCTTGGGGCTTTTCGAAACTTTGCACGAATGGTAGGATATGAAGTACCTCTTGGAATAACTGTCATAAGTGTGGCTGCTATGACAGGTTCGCTTAATATCGTAGACATTTCGACTGCACAGGGTCTGCGCTGGAATATTTTCCTGCAGCCCCTGGGATGTTTTGTATTCTTTGTATCACTTATGGCTGATATGGGAAGACTTCCCTTTGACCAGAACGAATCCGAAGAAGAACTGATAGCAGGGTGGATTACGGAATACTGTGGAATGCGTTTCGGGCTGGGTTTCTTTGCCGAATACATCCACATGATCCTTGGTTCTTTCCTTGTAGCCCTTCTCTTCCTCGGCGGCTGGAACGTACCAGGCTTTATTGCAAACAACTCTTTCTTCGGCATTATTGCTCCAACAGGCTTCCTCATTGTAAAAGTTGTCTTTGTACTTATGGTAATTATAGGGCTCAGATGGGCTGTCCCGAGGTTCAGGATTGACCAGGTTGTTGACCTGAGCTGGAAAAAATTGCTTCCTCTTGCCCTTTTAAACCTTGTCTGGGCTGTAGGGCTCGGACTCTACCTGGGGGCGTGAAATCATGGTACTTAAAAACATTAAATACGCAATTAGAAACATCAAAAAGCCTCCCGTAACCAGGATGTACCCGGAAAAACAAAGCGAGCTTTCCGACCGGTTCAGGGGGCTTCAGATACTCGATAAAAGTAAATGCATAGGCTGTGGCATCTGTGCCAATACATGCCCCAATGCCGCAATCAATATCGTAAAAGCTCCGATTGCACCAGGCAGCACAAAACAACGCTGGTTCCCCCAAATTGATATCGGGCACTGCCTTTTCTGCGGGCTATGTATCGACCAGTGCCCGAAAGAAGCGCTTTCAAGCGGCAAGGAATACGCTAAAGGTCTCGTTAAATGGAAGCACAAAGACCTGCTCATGACCCCTGAAAAACTTGCAAGGGAAGTCGATATTGAGGAAGGTGACGAGAAATGATCGAACTCGAAACAATAGGAGAAGCCCTGAAAATGGCTGTCTTCTGGGTTCTTGCCATCTCTACAGTATTCTTTGCAGTCTTCGTGGTAACTGCAAAAGATATTGTCCGGGCCGGGCTTGCCCTGATCATGTGCATGTTTGGAATTGCAGCTCTCTACATCCTTTTGAATGCCCAGTTCCTGGGAATCATTCAGGTACTTGTTTACATCGGAGCAATCGGAGTCCTCATCCTCTTTGCGGTTATGCTGACAAAGCACGAGATCGGAGGTGAACCCGGTGAGGACTAACCGGCCTTTAGCTTTTCTCGTAGTTTTGCTCTTTACAGCTATTGTGGTAATCGGGGCATTTGGGACTTCCTGGAATACGGTTTCCGAACTCCCCCAAAACCAGGCTGACCAGAGTAATATAGAGGGCATTGGAATGCTGATCTTTACTCATTATGTAGCGCCTTTTGAAGTCCTTTCAATCGTCCTGCTCGCCTCCCTCATAGGAGCGATTTACCTGGCAAAAGGGGAGGGCAACCGATGACTCTAAACTTTTACCTGGCAAAAGGGGAGAGAAACCAATGATTCCTTTAATCTTTTACCTCGGGCTTGCAGCCCTGCTGTTTTCAATAGGACTCTATGGCGTAATGACACATAAAAACGGTATCAGGATGATTATGTGCATTGAGCTCATGCTCAACTCTGCAAACCTGAACCTGGTAGCTTTCTCCAGCTACACGGATACCCTGAACGGGCAGGTTTTCGCCATATTCTCAATTGCCCTTGCAGCTGCCGAAGCAGCGGTCGGGTTTGCAATCCTCATGGCAATCTATAGAATGCACGATAAGATCAACCTTAACGAGCTCAAGATCCTGAGGTGGTAAAAACGGCTCTGGAAGAATTCGCATTTTTAATTCCTCTGCTTCCGACACTGGCTTTTATAATCACCTTCTTCTTCGGCAGGAAAATGCCAGCAGGTGGTGCCATTGTCCCTATACTGGCAATTGCCGCCTCCTTCGTAATCTCTTTAATGATTACTCTCAGGCTGCTGGCAAACCCAGATGAGGTTATAAGCCAGTCTTATCCCTGGTTTGCAATGCTCAATATAGGAGTGTTGATTGATCCCCTGGCCGCAGTGATGCTGTCAATGGTCTCTTTTGTGAGCCTGCTGATCCATATCTATGCAGTTAGCTATATGTCAGGTGACCCGGGAGAGGCCAGGTATTTTGCAGAAACCGCACTCTTTACCGCAGCAATGCTTTCCCTGGTGCTTTCGGACAACATCCTTCAGCTCTTTGTTTCCTGGGAACTTGTAGGGCTGTGTTCCTATCTCTTAATTGGCTTCTGGTTCGAAAGGCCCTCGGCTGCAGCGGCTGCCAAGAAAGCTTTCCTGACAACCAGGATAGGAGATGTGATGTTCCTTACCGGGATAATTGTACTGACCTCCGACCTCCTGAAACTTGCAGGCGGATTCCAGGAAGGGACATACCTGCTCCGTTTTGACGAAATCTTCAGTTATATCCCGCAGCTTTCTGCCTTTCATTCAAACATTTTCGGTTTTGAAGTAAGCCACCTTACCATCATCACCCTGCTCCTCTTTGGAGGGGCCGTAGGAAAGTCCGGCCAGTTCCCTCTGCATGTGTGGCTTCCTGACGCAATGGAAGGCCCGACAACCGTTTCCGCCCTTATCCATGCCGCAACAATGGTTACTGCCGGTGTCTACCTGGTCGCAAGAACCTTCCCTATGTTTATTGCAGCCCCTGATACCTTCATGGTAGTTGCTTACCTTGGAGGTTTTACCGCGCTCTTTGCAGGCACAATGGGAATCGTAATGAACGACCTCAAGCGCGTGCTTGCGTACTCGACCATAAGCCAGCTCGGTTACATGATGCTTGGCCTTGGCCTCGGTTCGGTAATCGGGCTTGAAGCAGTAGGCATTTCTTTATTCCACCTGATCAACCATGCTTTCTTTAAGGCTCTTCTTTTCCTCTGTGCAGGCAGTGTAATCCACGCAGTAGGCACCCAGGATATGAGGGAACTCGGAGGCGTAAGAAAGGTAATGCCAGTTACGGCTGCCACGATGTCAATTGCAGCCCTGGCTCTGGCAGGCTTCGGAATACCCGGAACCTCAATAGGGACAAGCGGTTTCTTCTCAAAGGATGCGATTATTGAGGCTGCCTATCTCTTTGGGGAACACAGCAACAACTGGATCCCCTATGCATTCTCAATTGCGGCTGCACTTCTCACTTCGATTTACATATTCAGGCTGATCTTCATGACCTTTACAGGGAAGCCGAGAAGTGACTACCACGGGCACGAATCCCCCGCTATTATGACAATTCCCCTCTCCATTCTGGCAATTTTTTCCCTAGTGTTCGGAGGGCTGACAAAAACAGGGTTCATGGATTTCCTTGAAGAAACATTTGCAAACAGCTTCGTGAATCTTGACATCGGAAGCCTTGCAGCCTTAGGTCGAAATGAGCTTGTAGGGGCGGCAGGAAATGAATCTCTCTTTATCCAGTGGCTTCCCATGATAGTCGCTGTTGCAGGCCTTGCAGTTGCTTTTGTGATCTATTATCTGAGGATAATTAAACTCGGGCCGCTTGCTTCCATGAAGAACCCGGTTTACAGGCTGCTCTACAAGCGCTATTACCAGCATGAAATCTATACTGAATTCTTCTCACTCGGAATCGTATACGGAGTCATTGCTTTCCTTTCTCAGGTGCTTGATGTGATCATTGACAGTATCGTGGAAGGAATTGGAATTCTTACAGTCGGTGTAAGTGAGGAGCTCAGGAGATTCCAGACCGGAGTTGTCCAGACTTATGCAATTGCAGTAATTGTGGGTGTCAGCCTGCTAATAATACTTGTTAAGTTAATAATGGAGGTACTCTGATGCTGCCGGTCGCATCACTGTTGATTCTGGTGCCGCTGATTTTCGCAGCAGTTACCTTTTTCACAAAAACGAAAGACCAGGCTGCAGGACTGGCTTTTTTAGGTTCCATTGCAACTCTTGGCCTTACCCTGTATGCCTACCTGAACTTTGACAGCAGTACGGCTGCCATGCAGTTCTTTGAATCGATAGACTGGATCCCCTTGCTGGGAGTTAAATATTCAGTTGGAATTGACGGCATCTCCATGCCCCTTATCCTCCTGAATGCAATAGTTATCCCGTTCCTGATCCTTTATAGCTGGAAGGAAGACAGGGAATCTCCTAACCGGTTTTATGGTTTGATCCTTACCATGCAGGCTGCAGTTATAGGAGTCTTTGTATCCCTTGATTTCATGGTCTTCTATATCTTCTGGGAACTTACCCTGATCCCTCTCTTCTTCATGGTAAACATCTGGGGAGGAGAAAAGAGGGCCCATGCGTCTTATAAATTCTTTATCTACACGCATGTTGCCTCTCTGGTAATGCTTCTTGGGATCTTCGGGCTCTTCTATGCTTCCTGGCAGCAGACCGGGGTCCCCACCTTTGATATAAGGACACTTGTTGCACAGTTCCAGTTCTTAGGGTCCGGCCTGTTAAGGAATGCAATCTTTCTCTCCATCATTTTCGGGTTCCTGGCAAAGCTGCCGATTTTCCCCTTCCATTCCTGGCTTCCGGATGCTTATACCGAAGCCCCGACCGCAGGCAGTGTACTCTTTATTCTGCTCAAAATAGGAGGATACGGGCTTTTCAGGATCTCACTTCCCATGCTTCCGAATACTGGCAACCCTGAGCTTATGATTACCATGCTGGGTTTCCTTGGAGCTTTCAGCATTCTTTATGGAGCTCTTGTAGCTCTGAGGCAGAAAGACCTCAAGCGCATGATCGCTTATTCCAGTTTAAGCCACATGGGATATGTTTTACTGGGTTCGGCAGGTCTTGTTACCCTTTCGGTTTCAGGAGCTATGTTCCAGCAGTTTTCCCACGGGCTTATAATGAGTATCATGTTCATGTCTGCAGGAGCGATCCAGGCAAGCACGGGGACAAGGATAATCAATAACCTTGGCGGGCTTGCAAAGAAGATGCCGATGCTGGCTGTACTTATGATGCTAGGGTTTATGGCATCCCTCGGCCTGCCAGGGTTGACCGGTTTTATTGCCGAATTCCTGGTGCTGGCCTTCAGCTACGTAAACCTGCCTGGATTTGTCTTGCTTGCCCTTCTGGCAATAGTGATTACTGCAGGTTACCACCTCTGGGCAATGCAGAGGGCAATGTTCGGAGTTTATAACGAGAAGCTTGGAGATGTCAGGGACATTAACTCTCTTCAGGTCTTTTCGATGGGAGTAATTGCCCTTCTTGTGATTTATTTCGGCCTGAACCCAAATCCGGTGCTTAATATGATGATTACGAATTCGGAAGCAATAGTAAGCCTTGCGTCTGCCCTGGGGGTGTAAAAAATGGAAAATTTGATGCTTCTTGCACCTGAAATTACAGTCGCTGCAGCCGGCCTGATTATACTGTTTATAGGGGTCTTCATGTCCCCCAGGACCAAGAATATGCTGGGTTACCTGGCAACCCTTGGAGTCCTTACGGCTCTGGTCCTGACGGTACAGAGTTTCGGGACCGAAGCTACGATGTTCTATGGCACTGTCAGCATTGATGCCCTTTCCCAGTTCTTCAAACTGGTATTCCTGGCAGTTGCACTGATTGTTTCAATTGCTTCAATTGCTTCAATCAAGTATAATGAAAACAGTGACCATACCGAAGAGTTTTATTCCCTGGTGCTTTTTGCAACCCTCGGGATGATGGTTGTTGCCTCCTCAAACGACTTTATCCTGCTCTTCTGTGCCTTTGAGCTGGCAAGCTTTGCTACCTATGCCCTTGCAGGTTTTGAGAAACAGAACCCAGTGTCTCTCGAAGGAGCCATGAAGTACTTTATGATGGGTGCGGTTTCTTCAGCGCTTATGCTTTTTGGGATATCTTTTGTGTATGGGGCAACGGGCACTACCAGCATTCCAATGATTGCTGAAAATGCCTCCTTCCTGGCAGAAAACCCTATCGGGCTTGTTGCAGTCGTGCTGCTCATTGCAGGTTTCGGCTTCAAGATGGCTCTTGTGCCTTTTCATATGTGGGCTCCGGATACCTATCAGGGTTCTCCTTCAGTTGTCTCCTCCCTTCTTGCAGCCGGGTCGAAGAAAATGGGTTTTGTGGCAGCTTTCAGGGTTTTCATCCTGGCGCTTGCTGCACTTCAGCCTGACTGGCAGTTAGCTTTCACAATTCTGGCAGTCGTAACCATGACCTTCGGAAACGTGGTTGCAGTCTCTCAGACCAGCGTGAAACGTATGCTTGCTTACTCTTCTCTGGCCCAGGCAGGGTATATTGCAATGGCTTTTGTAGTAATGACTCCAATGGCTCTTACAGGTGGAATCTTCTATACCCTTGCCCACGCTTTTATGAAAGGAGGAGCATTTATCGCAGCCGGTGCAGTTGTCTGGATGATAACTACTCAAAGGACAGGGGACCTTCAGGTTCCAGACCACCTGGACAACTTCAGGGGCCTTGGGAAGAGAATGCCGCTAGTAGCTCTTTGCATGACGGTTTTCGTCTTTGCCCTTGCAGGGATCCCACTTACTTCCGGCTTCATGGCCAAGTTCGTGCTTTTCTCTTCAGCCATTCAGGCAGGCATGACCTGGCTTGCGGTAGTTGCAATCCTGAACAGTGCCCTTTCATTGTTCTATTATGCACGGCTTGTAAGGTACATGTACTTCCTTCCCCCTGAAGGCAAAAAGATCGGCCTGCCTTTCCCATATGCAGCAGCTCTCCTGCTTGCAACAGCCGGCGTGTTTGCAATGGGCCTCTGGCCTGAACCCTTCTTGCAGTGGGCAATGGAAGCAGCAAAGGTACTGATCTAAGGAGATATGAGAAATGACAGATTGTGATCTTTGCGGAAAAGCAATCCCGGCCGTAATTCCTGTCCGGGTTTTCCGTTCCCGCCTCAAATTCGCCTATCCTGAAGGTGTCTGGAAAGGACTATGTGAGACCTGCCTGGATTCCTCCCAGGAGACCTATTTAAGCATCGACAAAAACGAAATCTCCTGCAGGAGAAACAAATGCGTTTTGTGCGGTAAAAAAGGCAGGGTTTACCCTGTGGAAATCCAGATTCCTGATTTTTCAAMAGGAGTTATAAAAAGAAAGGTAAATGTCTGCACWAAATGCCTGGATTCTMTCAATGAGATTTATATAAGGTTTAAAGGAGAGCAGATTGAGGGTTCGGCTTGTGAACACGGGCATGAACACTGAATTTGAGTAAAGCTACGTTTTGTGTCTTTATATTACTTTATTGGTTCATTTCTTTCGTTATAATAAACGGAAAAAGACGGAGAATGGACAAGAATTACTAAGTAAGTTTAACTTTTCTTTTTTGGCTGGAACCGATTGCTTTTCCATCACCTTTGTCTGCTTATAATTTGCAATTTGAGTTTATCAGTCGTTTATCTGACTTTTCGCAGATGTCCATTCAATTTTCACTATTTTTTTCGATATCGTTTTTTCTGAAAATTACCCTGCTTATTCAAGCTTCATTGAAAGATTCTAACCTATATTTCCGGAAGTTTTAGTTGAGATAATAATTGTAAATTATTAAGTAAAAGAACAAAAACGATAGTCGGAAAAATGTTCTTTTTTTCAAGACATCTGCGGAAGGTCGGGTTTATCTATATTCTCAGGTTCACAGTGTTGCATAACTAAAATCATTATAATATCTCTTAGTTTTAATTTTTATTGTACAATACTGAAAGCTCTTTTTAAAAATGTGCTTTCGGCTGTAATTTTATAGGACTTACGCACTTGAGGACAAAATCAATCAAGGAAAATACTGTGGATTGAAATCATTTTTTAGACGGTTAACAGTCTGATGCTATTGATTTTTCAGTTCAACTGCGTAAGTCTTAATAATATTACTTTTGGGATGATCTTAATGAATATAACTCTAATCAAATACAAATTGAACGCCAGATACCATAATATGATAAAAAAACTATAGAAGATATATGAAAAAAGTAGTTATTTTAGGAATTCTACAAATGATCCTTCTCGGTGCGTTCCTGCTCTCGTCTGGATGTTCATCATCGACAGAAAGTACGACTACCTCCTCTTCTACGTCTCAGTCAATTTCCATGATCACAGACAAGACGCAATATGTCCACGGCGAAATGGTCAAGCTAAAAGTAACAAACAACCTAGATGATCCTATTTGGTATATAGGCTACCCTCAGCGCGATCTAGTCTTCTGGGAGATTGAAAAGTCTCAAAGCAATGGTTGGCAAAGTGTGGACTTTCGTCTGCCAGTGATTGAAGAAGGAAAAGAGGTTTGTCAAGTAATACTTTATGAACGACCTATTGGTGACGTAACGGAGCTTAAACCCCACTCTGACCTTCTTTACGAGTGGAACCAGCAAATATGCTCACTCAAGACAGTGACTGAACCATTCGAACCTGAGATAATTAAGCGAGGTAAATACAGATTTGTATTCCACTACAGTTTGTTCACAGTGAAATCAGAAAACGTCGAGAATGAACCTTGGAAAAGACCGATTGACCTAGGTGAAACGAAGACAATTTATTCTAATGAATTTGTTTTGAAGTAAATGGAATAACATTTCCAGGATTATGGAGAGCCTATACGAGAGTAGAATAACTGCAACTTATTATAATACAGAGATCTGACAAAGGGCCCACACACCCTATTTTGCAGAGTTGAGAATCCATACATATATATTATTTTTAATAAATTATTGTCACTATCTAATCAGCATGAAAGTATTTTCAACTACTTTCAGATTTCTGAAAGGATGTTCAGGTCTAACCGTGAAGAAGTTGAAGGCATCCTTAAAGCTGGAGATCAGGTAAAAGTCGTTTTTACGGACAAAGTAAAGTATGAAAATGAGATCTCTTAAGGAATGGCAAGTTTTGAAGGAGCAATTTAATAACAGTGATTGAAAAGGGAAGAAAAAGGGATACAACGAAATAATAAGTGTGATTTAAAACTTATTTTTTAATGCACAAGTGCATTTTAGTCTAAAATGCGAGTTTGAGTCACCAGCATATAATTTATTTTTTCATTGACTTTTATATATAACTCAACTACCTTTTTTACTGCAAGTTGAAAACTATCCTTTCTCCTTTTGTAAGTTTACTGGAAAGATAAACACCTATATCAATATCGCTTAGCGGTCCTTCCGTTCCCTCTGCTGTCGAACCAAAGAGATAGGCAAGTTCTACATATTCCTCTTTATTAAAAAATTCAGGAAGCAAGATACACAGAATTTTTTTCCCTATCTCGTGAATTTTAAGACCCATTGTATTTTCTCTATGTCCTGTTCTTTCAAATACGTTATGTTGTAAGAATGGATATACATGATAGGTTGTGCTCTTTGCAGGCTCACAATTCCAACAGTTATTCCTGTCCGGGTTTTCCGTTCCCGCCTCAAATTCGCCTATCCTGAGGGTGTCTGGAAAGGGCTCTGTGAGACCTGTCTCGATTCCTCCCAGGAGACCTATTTAAGCATCGACAAAAACGAAATCTCCTGCAGGAGAAACAAATGCGTTTTGTGCGGTAAAAAAGGCAGGGTTTACCCTGTGGAAATCCAGATTCCTGATTTTTCAAAAGGAGTTATAAAAAGAAAGGTAAATGTCTGCACTAAATGCCTGGATTCTCTCAATGAGACTTATATCAGGTTTAAAGGAGAGCAGATTGAGGGTTCGGCTTGTGAACACGGGCATGGGCATTTGTAAGTTCATAAATATTGAGTTTTGAGTAAAGCTGCAGTTTGCGGCTTTATTTCTTTTCTTATTAGCATGAAAGTTCTTTCAAGTACTTTCATTTCTTTGTGCCTGTGATTAGAAGAATTTCATGTGTGTTTTTGTTATTAAGCAAATATTCATTCGGAATATATTTGGCTCATGTTTTTTATATAGATATTATCCCAAATAGTATACTATATTTTGATATATCCAGTAGTCAATTGATATTTTAGCCGGTTTTATTTTTATTAACAGTCTTGTTAAGTTATTTCAGTGTAAATCGAATTGCTCATTTACCTGAAAGTAAAAAAATAATTAGAATTGAATCTTTAAACCCGAAATGAAATTTCTGTAAGTGAGTCAGATGAAAAATAGTTGCATGCTACTAATAGTATCTTTACTACTGCTTACATCAGCAGGTGTTGCTTCTGCTGCACTACCATATTACATTGACCCACAGCAGAATTTGTGGCTTAATATCAGCATGGACGGTAGTACACAATATTTCAATGTATATAATGCACCTGGATATTCTCCAAATGGGGATGCAGTCATGTGGGCGTATGATAATTTCAGCTCAAGCAACTTAGACACATCAAAGTGGACCAGTTATAAAAAAGGGAGTAGTAAATCAACAGTAGCTATAAAGAATGGACAGCTTATATTGTCAGGTTCAGGCGTGACCTCCTCTGCAAATGTTGTGCTGAATAAACCGTTTACTAACGGAATTGAACTGGCAGTTAATGAAACGATTTCGAAGGGTACCGGTGATGTAGGTACATATACTGATGCTTCTTTTGGTTCTGGCCCACTCGCAGGTGTAACTAATGAAGTCGATTTAGATTTGTGTCATATAGTTCTCTATTCGCTCCACAGATTGATCTCTATCTTAAGACTTGACAATCTGGTTGATATTGGCTGTAATTCAGGAACAGGTTGGTGGCACACCGTTTTCTCCACCGTTGATGGATCATTCCAAAGTCAGGGAATATCAAGATCAATAATTTGGACAAATTCAAGCACTTCGGATGCTATTATGCCTAATCCTGGCATCACGCTAAGTGAGTACACCGGAGAAAATCTTCCACATACAGTTGCATATAGTTACGATACTTACGGCAATGCAAATATGAGTATGCTCAATGTAAACCAAAATCGTCTCCCATTATCTATACCTGACCCATATGGTTGTAACCAGTTTAATCACATTGCCGTATATTACAATCCATCTGGAGTATTTGGCCACAACTGGTGGATGCTTGTCACAACAATATGTACATATTCAGGTAGTAAGTATGAAAATGCATGTTTATATTATTCTGATGATGGCCTGCTCTGGTATGTACCACCAGGAGTAACAAATCCAATAGGAAAGCAGATTGTATCTAAATATGACTCAAACGTTTATGGGTCTGATCCTGATGTTGTATACAATCCTGCGACTGGAAAACTCATGTGCTACTATGTAATTGGAGACGCTACCGGTAATGTAAATGTAGAAGATTTGAAAGTTAGGACATATGATGGTAATACTGTTTCGCCTGAAATGAAAGTTATCGCTCATGGAGTAGCAACAACTGTTTTGTACGATAACACCGCAGGAACGTTTTACATATGGACTGTTGATAATGATTCCAATCCAAATGTAATATACAGGTATACTTCAACTGACGGTATAAATTTCAGTAACAAGCAAGTAGTTGGTCAATCAAGCGATTGCGAACCCTATCATGTAAAAGTAATTAATCGTCCTGGAGACTCAAAGCTCTATGCGCTTTTTACATTCAAAGGCAACGACGATCTATATATTGCAACTGCAAACAAATACACGGATAATTTTACAATTCAAAATTCACCTCTTCTACAGGTTGATGACTCTTCATCTATCACACATAAAAATATTGAATTCTCTTGCAGTGCAGGTACATTTAATGATGACGGAAACATTCTGAAACTATGGATAACTGCTAAAGATATCAATGGGGTTTGGAATGCTTTTTACACACAAGCAACTCAGGCAAATGGTATCTGGAAAGTTGGAAATTTCACAACTCTACATGCTCCCGTCATGACAGTCAAAAATGAACAGTGTCTCAATACCCCAAAACAGTGGATGCTCTCACAGGGCGACTACGTAAACAACAAAGGAGTCATAAGGAAAATCAACGAAATTTGGGGATACAAAATAGGTCACACACCAAAAGTAAAAGTAACGAATATGGGAACATATATGCAAATTGAAGTTGTGCCAACTGATTACCAGAAAGTGACTGATTACCAGGTGATGATCCCTGCTAGTTTTCTTAACTTATCATCTCAGATTGACTCTCTGGATATTGAACCTGTGCCACCTGACTCCAAGAACACGACTAGTTCTCAAGTAATGGCTTCTGCGAGTCTTCTTAACTCATCATCCCATAATGATTCTCCGGATATTGAACGTGTCCAGGCAGGAACGGACACGTCCTCTTCAAAAGGAGTAATTAATTGGAAAGGGCAAAACTGGTATTTGACAGGTGGCAAAGCAAACCCTGGCAATAATTACTGGAATACTTCGGGTGCATGGATAGATAACCAGGACAGAATGCACTTAACAGTTGTAAATAATAACAGTAAATGGGAATGCACAATGTTAAACAGCCAGTATACATACTGTTATGGTACTTTTACGTGGACTGTAGCTTCACCTGTTTACACATTTGATAAAAACAGTGTAGTAGGACTTTGTACTTATTTAGATGACAATAATGCATTAAATCTGGGAATTTCAAGATGGGGTGACCATAATGGAAATCAACTATGGTACTTTATAGAACCTTCTATAATTAAAGGAAATAGTAAGGCGTATGGGGTTCCACCGGGCATCGAAGGCACAAACACGACTTATAGAATTGAGTGGAAACCAAATTATATAAGATTCACATCCACAAAGGCAGACGGAACAGTTATAGCAGACTATACTAATACAAATATTTCTACAATTCCAAAAGAGCCCGAAAATGTCATAATGAATTTGTGGTTAGTGGATCCTCCATCCGATGGAAAAAACATTGAACTTATACTAAGTAATTTCACAGTTGTAGATGAGTGAGTTATAAAGAGGCTTTGAAAAATAAGACAGTAAGTCTCTTTCCTCTATAATTTGCTGTGAGAACAGGAAGGTAGCAGGTAGTGAATGAACCTGTGGACTCTTATATATATTTAGGGAATAATTACAGGACTCAGAGGTATTTTGTTTGTGTCTAGCTGAGTGAGTTATAGTTGTCGTATTACAGACTTCAGAGATACTTTGTTTGCGTCTAGCTGAGTAAGTTATAGTTGTCGTATATCAGATGCCTATTTGATAGTATACAGGCACACTGTATACATTAAATTGTGTATTACCATGAGATAAAACATTGCATGTTGCCATTATTTGATATTTAGCCACAGGTACTGCAGATCAACATTATGGAGTTATACAAAAATGCGGCTGATGCCAAAGATGAGCATTAGTAAACCTACTAGGAATGTTGTAGTTTTCTGGACTCTGCCGCTATCTATTAACAGCGAGGCGTATTTGTTGAATTCTGGATATGCTTTTTCACGAACCCATTTGGAGATTGTCCAGTTTAATACTAACAACCCTTTTCGATTCTTCTGCAAAACTCTTGTTTTGTAGATATCTTTTGATAATTTTATAGTAACATCCGCCGAAACCAGTAATGAGACGAACGTCTGCAGGTACCGCGTCAACAACATATGCCAGTTATTAAATTGATAATACACACGATATGTAAAAATAATATGCAAATAGTGCGTTAATAATGCATGCCAGATATCAATTTGATCAGATATGCGATACATGACAATCATATGCAGGTAGTGAGTCAATGACATTATTACCAATCCTGATTCGGTTTAAAGAGGAAGAGGTAGTATGCATAGACCAGCTGAGCAATAGTAAACCATGCATAAAAAATCTGAGGAATAAATGTTATTCTTACAAGATAGTCCCAATTACTGGGATTCTGCACATATCGTAGTGTGTAAACACTGTCCACGTACATTAAAATCATTACCAGTAAGAATATCCAATTGGGATGATAAACACCCGTCACTATGTCATAAAAAGCATAGTGTAGCAAAAGAATCTGGAAAGCCAACATAATCCAGAAAAATCCAGCATTCAGGATGTCTTTTCTGGTGCTTTTATTCCATCCGTGCTCCCACAATGTGTCAAGTCCCCCACGAAGCCAGCGAACCCGTTGTTTCCATAACTCATTTAGTTTTAATGGGACATCTGTCCAGGCAAGCATCCCAAAACCTGAAGCTGTGTGGTAACCAAGTTCTTTTAGAGTCATCGTTAACTCGTAGTCTTCGGTGATATTATGCACATCGTACACAGTGCAGTCAACTTTTCCGGTATCGATGCGCCTTTGCATAACTTCTTTTATTGCTTTCACTTTATATGCCGTGCACATCCCGTGTGCGACTTTAATTCTCCTATCCTGACTAACCCGGCTTCTGTCGAACTCTGCATATTCGACATACTGCCAGTGATATACTAGCTTTTCAAAAAATCCATTAGTTTCCTGTTTGACTACACCGGCGCGAGAGCATACTGCCCCAAGCAGGGGATCCAGTTGAAATTCGATTAATGCCTGCTCAACAAGATCTGGAGCTATGACTGTATCACCATCGACTGATAACACGTAATCATATGAATTCAGATCAACATTTTCATAGGCAGCATTAAGTGCTCCAGATTTTTTAAATTTATTTCCTACAGTTTCTATCAAACTTACGCGGTTATCAGTCGCAGCTATACTTCTTACTATGCTCACTGTATTATCCGTACTGTTATCACTTATTACAAGAACATCGACCTTGACTGTTTGAGTAAGAATGGATTCAATGGTAGAGCGGATTATATCTTCTTCATTATGAGCTGGCACAAACGCGATGACGTTTTTCCTTGAGGGCAGAACGGTTGTCATTTTTCAATTTCTCCTGATATATACTGCAATAATTTATTGGTTCTGTTCTCTAATACTATACTTTTTAAAGTAATACCCATAAATTGTAATTATCTATATACATACAGTCCAATTTTTACTATCTAACTACTTACCGAGTAGTAATATACATAGATTTTTAGTATATAGAAGTATTTGTAATAAAAAATCATATATTTCATAAAAAATAATAAAACTTGCTATTAAATAGAGTGCTATTTTATTAATATGAAAATATACAAGTTGATCCCAAAAATCAAAGATTTTTTTAAAATATAGAACTTTGGAGAATCAATCAAGCTTCTAATCAGAAAAGTAATTATAAAACTCTCTCTTTTTGAGAACAAAGTTAGTTTGGGATGATCTCATTAGATATTTACTAAAAATTAAATCTATAGCATTCTCAGTAACTCACTTTCCGCAGAAAAATTTTATATTTAATAATTTTTACAGATATCGATTTTCAATCAAACATGGATTTATTAAACTTTTATACAGAAGGTAAAAGCAACTCTTTTGGAGTCGGTTAAGATACGATTCTTCAAAAATATGTTATTTTTGTTGCTGTTTTTGTAATCTTATTTTGACAGCGGCCACTAATTAATACTGAATATTTCTCTTATTTTTACCCAAGTTGGCTTAACAAGTCCTATAAATTTCTAAAAATTTGTTATATATTCTACATAATTCCATTAATTTTTGCTACAATCAAGTTATTGATCTGATAAAAATTCGCAAAAATATATATTTTTATCAAGGCCGGTTTACTTTTCCCCATTTTGGTCGGATTACTTTTCCCCATTTTGGCCGGATTACTTTTCTCCATATTTTGATATAAATTTTACCCAATTTTTGTATCCTCAAATTGTATGGATGAAAGTAAATTTCATGTATTTGCTAAAAATTTAAAAATTTGACTAAGTCTAGAAAACAACCTCATGCGATGTATTAAACTGTATAACTGTATTCTAAAATTGTTGCATATTTTTCGAGTTAGCAAATTTTCAATTTAATTTGAAGAGGACACCTTATTTTTTATTTAACTGTAAATGTTAGGTTGTAAACCTAAAAATATAAATTTGGATGAGTAGATGGTTGCAGTAGTCATTTCGAGGTTAATAGATTCCTCAACCGAATCTAAATGATAAGTAACTATATAGTATATTTAGAAATCAATATATCATCCTTTATTCACCAAATGTGATTAAAAGATTAAACTATTGGTATCTGTTTTAAAAATGCTATCCGAAGAAAATATTTATTTTCAAAAAAATACTGCGTAACCTGGGCAGTAAGTATAAACAGAAAAATTTGCTCAGTAAGTAGAAACAGAAAAATTTGCTAATTTCGTTTTCGAAATTGGAAGAGTCGTGCCCTGAGAACGTGTCTAAAAACTAAAAAAGGAAAGAGTCTTTTGCCTCAGTTAAGATGGCACATAACTAAAGTYAGATAAAACCATCTCTGCATTCTGTCCATTTATTGGCGCTAAATGAYTCATAAGCCACATCTGCATCGCAACTCCACCTTCTACATGCGGAATGCTTGTCTGRTCYGTACAGTTCCAGTCAGATATGACAGYTCCGTTAGAAAGCTTTGCAGTAAAGTGGACATAYGTYGGCTCCCAATCAAAACTGTATGTTACGTCTGYAGCGTTCTGGTAAGGAGAGTCATAAGTTATYGCACTCTGGTATGCATTTGGCTGGRCACTATAACTAAGTCTGTCACTGYATATCCAGCCCCACTGAGTAGCTTCAATATCTATCTCATTGGTATCGTTATGGCGGAAAAACATAGCAGCTACAATATTCGGATCGAGATTCAGTATTGGTGATGAAACCGTCCACKTGTATACACCATAGSTATAGTCGGTGGATGTTGTGTCAACTTCTGTTGAATACCAGGTATCTCCGACTTTCTGGATTGTAAGGTGTAGTTTCTGGTTTTCATCAATCCAAACATTATTGCTGGAACTGCTCCAGTAGTTACCACCRGGATTACCAGTTCCACTTCTTACCCACCACTCTTCACCACACCAGTTTAGATAAGTTTCTGCATCAGCAACATTTGTAATCATAAGCAAGCCTAACATACTTGACATTATGATTTGGGTATATTTATTCCCCATATTTATTAATTGGAGTAATTAGATAAAAATTAGTATTACTTTGATAAAATAGAAACTGTTAAGTAGTGTTATATGTACAAACACTTTCCTGAGGAAAACTTCATATTTAAGAATTTAGGCTCTTCGTCATTTCAGATGGGTAGTTTGAAATCTAACTTTACTTATTTTAGATCGATTATCGTAATAAAATACTTAGTGTTTCGATACCCTCTTGCATTTCTTTTTATTAACCTTAACTCTCCCTCGCTTAGGGAATAAACCAATTAAAGGATTATGTCTTTTGATGTTGTTTTTTAAAAAATTTTTGCATTTTTCCCTTCTCTATTGCTTTTATCTTACTTCCGCAGATGCCCGTTCAATTTTCACAATTTTTCCTGTTATCGTTTTTTCTGAAAACCGTCCTGTCTACTCAAACATGTGTTTTTGAAACATCCCACAATTTTCTCCCTTTTGCCTTCATTGAAAACTTCCAGCACCTATTTCCCGAAGCTTCAGTTGAGATAATAACTGCAGATTTCCAAATAATTTTCCAAAAACGATAGCAGAAAAATATGTTATCAGTTTGAAGACACCTGCGAAAGGTCAGATGGAAAATAAAATAGTAATAATAAAAAAACAATCATCAATAATTGAAAATGAAAGGAAAATAAATAAAATTAGCAGAAGGTAAATTAAATCGAAAGAAATCCCAAAAAAGCCAGAAGTAAAGCCGAAAGCCCTTCTGAATTTAACAATTAAACACTTTATCCAGGAAGTACTGATGAATCCGTAAATCCTCGGTTAATTCCGGATGGAAAGCGAGAGCCAGCACATTTCCCTGCTCTGCAGCAATAATCAGGTCATCGAGCCTGGAAAGCACGCGAACCCCAGGCCCACAGCTCACGATTCCTGGAGCCCTTATAAACACGCCGGTAAAAGGAGAATCAAGTATCTCGACCTCAAGTTCGGCTTCAAAAGAATCCCTCTGCCTTCCGAAAGCGTTTCTGTTGACCTTTGTATCCATAATTCCGAGCAATTCCTGGCTGGTTTTCTCAACCTGCTCGTCGCCTCCCTTTGCAAGTACAATCAAACCTGCACAGGTCCCAAGGATCGGAACTCCTCTTGAAGCCGCATCCTTTATCTCCTCTGCAATCCCCTCGCGGGCAAGCAACCTGCAAAGTGTAGTACTCTCTCCGCCAGGAATCACAATTCCGCCGCACTCCGGGATAACACCCTTATGCTTTACCGCAACTACCTCTGCATCTATCCCTCTTTCCTTGAGGGCTTTCTTCAAAGCATCAATATGCTCAGAAACCGCTCCTTGAATAGCGATTACACCTATCTTCATGAAAAACACCATTTTCCAGAATTAATTCATTACCTGTTAATCCGAAAATAAAAAATTTTAATTGATTTATTCTTACAGCCCGTAAGAAAGAATCCATTTTTAAAAATTGAATTTCAACCGTTGCACCGGTTTATCACACCGTTTCAAGGGATTTTCGATCAAGCCTCTTTAAAAAGCTTGAGAGCAAGCAGTTTTTCCAAAAGGCTTGCAGGCAATCACATATTAAAAAGACCTGTGATTGCGCCCTCTGCTGACCCAAAACAAAATTCAGGTAAATCAGCCGTCCTCAGAGAGTTGGAAATATAGCCTTTCTTGCCCATAGTTCAACCCTCCTAGCTAAGTTCAGTATCTTCATTATAATTCAGCCCTCTTGAGCGAACGAAGTGAGCGAAAAGGGCACCGTCCTCCCGAGACGGGACTCGGGTGGCGGAACTCGGGTGGCGGAACTCGGGCGGGTTACCAACCGCGTTCCTGAAGGGCTTCCTTTTCAGGGATAGTGTCTGCGCTGATGCCTTTCATGCCTGCGCCCACGCCTTTTGAGATTTCTGCGAGTTTTGCAGGGTTGTCAAAGTTGTTTACGGCTTCAACAACGGCTTTTGCCATTTTCTCAGGGTTTTCGGCTTTGAAAATGCCTGAACCTACAAAGACCCCGTCTGCACCAAGGCGCATCATGAGAGCGGCATCCGCAGGGGTTGCAACTCCGCCGGCTGCAAAGTTTACCACAGGCAGGCGCTGCATTTTTGAGGTTTCGACTACAAGTTCTATCGGAGCTTCGATTTCCCTTGCAACCATAATGAGTTCTTCCTTGGTTTTGCCAGCAAGTGCACGGATTTCGCCCTGAATCTGCTTCATGTGCTTAACTGCCTGGCTKACATCTCCGGTTCCAGCCTCTCCTTTAGTTCGGATCATGGCTGCTCCTTCRTTAATTCTCCTGAGGGCTTCTCCGAGKTTTCTGGCACCGCAKACAAAAGGCACKGTGAACTGCGTTTTGTCTATGTGGAAGTAGGGGTCAGCRGGGGTCAGGACTTCAGACTCGTCCACCATGTCAACACCGAGAGCTTCTAAAATTTCGGCTTCGACAAAGTGCCCGATCCTGGCTTTTGCCATTACAGGAATTGTAACCGTATCAATAATCTGCTGGACAATCTCAGGGTCGGCCATCCTGGCAACCCCACCCGCTTTTCTGATATCTGCTGGAACAGCCTGGAGGGCCATAACAGCAACTGCTCCGGCTTCTTCTGCGATCCTGGCCTGTTCCGGGTTTGTAACATCCATGATTACACCCCCTTTCTGCATTCTTGCAAAGCCCCTTTTGATAAGTTCGGTCCCATGTCGTAATTTTTCAAAGTCCATGAATGTCATCCTCTCTGTCTTGATATGATTATAAGATTCTATGCCGTGGGAAACCCTTTACACGATGAAATAACTCTTGGGTCTTTTCCACTGATTGCAACCAATAGGTTGCGGTTTTCAGTTAGTTATTTCTCCAGTGAATTGTGAATACGCTCAATAGTCAAAGGCATTATTTAAGTTATTCCTTATTAATAAATACAAAGTAAATCATATATAATAACTTAATATTTTTTCCATTAACTAAAAGTATTTCTTACACCTGTAATGTTTATTCTGCTCTTTTAAATAATGCATTACAGAGCCTTAATGCTATTTATTATTCTACCTCTAATATGCTTGCCTGAGGTTAATTAGCACTATTTCTGTTTTCATATAATATATATGATCTCCTTCAGGTTCTTAAATATATAGTTTTCTAAGAATACAATAGTTCCGATTTATCCAGGTTCCGAATGCCAATTACAAAATACATTCAGTATTCTCTACCTAAAATTAATTATGCAGGATCAATGAATTCGAATGCGTGCAAAAAAATGACTCTTTGACCTCTACACTGGAAATTACAGCACATGAAATGAGATCCGTAGCCAATGAAGACATTGGCAAATCTGTAAAGTAGGGAATAAGATCACTAAGTGGAATGCCAATTAAGTCGTTTCTGCGTCGGTTAAAAGAGTACATTCAGTAAAGAGATAAGCAACTACGCAGACAGTTAAGTGGAACATAGTAGCCAAAAAATATCATAAAATAGAGAATTATTGGATAGCAGAAGTTAATGAAGTTTTTAGAAACAAATGGTATTTTGATTTCTGTTGTACGAGAAATAGTTTAAAAATAAATATTTTTGATGGAAGACTCGTAATATGTAATATTTCAGTTATCAATGAAGAAAAAGTAATTGGCTATTTCAGCCATTAGGAACTATACCTGATCGCAACTACTGAGTTTAGCGATGGTTTGAAAAACCAAAATTAGGACAACTACCCAATGTAATTACGAGGTCGATAGTCAAAGAAGGGTAAAGTGGAGTACTTTCTGTTCTTTGTGCCTGTTATTCGAAGAATACCATGTGCATTTAAAGACCCAGTGGTTTGCATTTCTCCACACTCGTTGACGTAATTAATTTTGTTCCTCAAGTGCGTAAGTCCTAAGCCATTATCAAGGCTAACTTGATAATGAATTCATCTTTACGAAGATTATCAAAGAAAATATCTGTTCGATCATTGAATACACTACCGCATTTGAGGCAGGTCTATTTGCAAACTCTTTTGTTCTTGATTTGATACTTGCCATTGCCTATGATATTTCATTTCCCAGTGATATGATGAAATTTGCAATTTTAATCAGGACAGAAAACATCAGTGAATTTTGGTTTTGTTCCTTGTTTTTCCATTAAAGCACAATTATATTTTTATTATATAAAATCTCTCAAATAAAAACAGCACAGAAAAATTACTTATTTATCTCTTTTTATGTTATTTGTATGATAATTGACGGTTTTTCTAATCTAATATTCTTTAATAGATTATAATAAAATCTTTTGAAAAATAAATATGTAAACTATATAAATAAAGTAATACACGTTATGAAACAGATTTTTGAAGATATTTAAGGTCCTACGTAGTCTTCGGTTAATAGATTTTAAAAAGACTGGGGGTAAACTATAAGCTAGTGTCTTGAAAATTTAGTTATTGGTCACATGTTATATCTGAATCGCTATCTATTAATGAAAAACTATCAAAGATTATGCTCAATAATTAAATTGCCATGACGCCAGGAATTAGGAGTTTTTTGAGTGTATATTTGTTTGGAGCAATTATTAAATAGACTACATGAATATCTGATTTCTTTTGACAAAGAGGTAAATGCAAAAATAGTACGAAATCGGGTAAATGCAAAAATAGTACAAAATAGATAGTAATATTAATTTAACATTGGCTGATTACGATTTCAACCAAGACTTTAATAAAAATGTTATTACTGAGCCCATTCCAAAACATATTAATTTAAATATAACTATATTTTTAAAGTTGTTTTCGTGAGTTATTTTTCATGACCTGATATTTTGTAAATAACTAAAAATACAGGATCCGATAAGTAATTTTGAGTTTTGGTATCAGCCCAATATAAAAGCACTTTTTATAAAAGCTGGAAATGGTAAGTAAGTTCCAACTTTTCCAATTTAGGAAATAACAATATTTTTATGAACCCACAGTTTTCCATTATAACCCGTACACTTTATAGTCATACAACTTATGTAAAAACCAGTCTTTGAATACTTGTGCACTGGATATTTTAGTGATGAAGTAATTTTTGTTCCTGATTTTGAGGTTCCATCCCCAAAGTCCCATCTGATATATGTCTCTGTACCTTTTGATAGGTCCTTAAATCGCACTATTCGAGGATCAGTATTCGAAGCGGCTACCGCAGTATAATCAATACGATTATTTCCACCTGTTAGACGTTCTGTTGCTGGTGGAGTTCCTGCACCTAGAGGAGTCTTGGTTACAACACATTTTGCACAGACTCCTTGAGACAATAAAGCTAGTATCATTAATACGGTAAAAACAGATACTGTTATTTTCCATATAGACTTTCTATTATTTTTCATATTTTCCTCCTGTTTTTTTTTATATTTATCTGGTAGTCCACGTAGCAAAAAATTACAGGAGAAATTACCTTATAAGCATACTTATTTTCAAAAAATTTAATAAAAAACGCGATGACAATTTAAAGCTTGATAAAGCTTTATCTTCTTACCTAAAAGATGATAACACTGTAAATTCATTGATAATTGTTCTAATTTTTTGCAAGCTTAAAAATAATGACTAGGAGAAGATTATATAATCCTAGATCTTAAGACAGTTCTTTATTTCCAGTAATAACCGCTGAAACCTCTACAATTTACTAGAAACCATCTATTTCAGGTATATGGTTATGACCAACCATACAGTACCTATAGCCAGCCTTCTCAACAGACCTCCCAGTCGCCTCATCAGTCCTCCTGGCCTGTTCTGTATACACATCTTCCAGTATACTCAAACGGGGTTTTAAAAGAGGATTGATAAACCCAAGAGAATTTTACTATATCCTGAAATAATTTCGCAGATCCATAACTGTATGAAAGTTCAATAGATGATACAAAAGCATGTCAGATATAAGCTAAACGTTGGGTAATTCTAACTCGCTTTAGTAAAGGAAAATGACTATGTAATATGAAAAAATTTAAAAAATGAAATGAAATAGTGTGTTTCCTGGATACGTGACATTACTACAATAAAAAAATTAAAACTAAAACGAATTTTGGAACTGAGTCCATAATAAGAGAAAATTATTTACAAAACATCCCCAACCTTTCTAACATGAATTTCGGATTTTTGATTTTCCCAGGGCTGGAAGAACTGGACCTTGTCGGCCCCTGGGAAATAATATCACTCTGGAGCAAATTTGCCCGGGGACCTGAGAACTGTTTCATGGTTGCCGAAAAACCCGGGCCCGTGATATGTAGCAAAGGAATGTCCATAAATCCTCATGTCACCTTTGCAGATTGCCCTCCACTTGATTTTCTCCTTGTACCGGGAGGGGAAGGTACACAGAGAGAAGTTGATAACCCATCCCTTATCCAATTCGTTGCCGAGCAGGCTGAACACTGCAAAGCTGTGCTGTCGGTCTGTACTGGCACATTCATACTTCACAGTGCCGGCCTGCTCTCAAACAGGCGAGCCACTACACACTGGGCTTCACTCCAGAAACTGCGAGACATGGGTGACGTGGAGGTAGTGGAGGATCGAATCGTAAGGGATGAGAATATCTGGACCTCGGCAGGCATTTCTGCTGGAATTGATATGGCGCTTGCATTTGTTGAATACATGACAGATGAAAAAACGGCGGGTAAAATTCAGCTCGGTGCCGAGTACTACCCTTCCGGCAGGTCTTATGGTATGATGCACAAAATTCCGCAGGCTCCTGAATATTTAAGGAAAAGGGACTAAGGAAAAGGACTGGCTATGAGTGAAATTATTCGCTATATTCAAAAACATGAATTGAGAGAACTGCTGGACCTCTATAAATACCTGAACAAGGATGACCCAGATCTTGTAGAGGATGCCGAGCTCAAAAAGCTATGGCAAGAAATATTGGAAGACCCGAGTCAGCACTACCTTGTGGTTGAAGTAGATGGAAAACTGGTATCCACCTGTGTAATGATTATTATTAAGAACCTGACAAGGAGCGCAAGTCCTTATGCCATTATCGAGAGTGTTGTGACGCATCCAGATTATAGAAAAAGAGGGATTGGAACAAGACTTTTAAAAAGGGCACAGGAGATAGCTAGAGAAAAAGGCTGTTATAAAATTATGCTCCTTACAGGAAGAAAAGAAGCTATACCGTTTTACGAAAATGCTGGATTTGAGTGTAAATCTAAGACCGGATTTATTATCAGGTTTGACGGACGCTGATAAAACAGGTGCTTAATAAAGACTCGTGAAATATTCTTGATGCCTTCAATGATCAGCTTTAAAACTGGTAGTAGTCAATCGGCAGCAGTTATTGTATGTATGATAATTTTTCATATGTGTAAATTAATAAAGTGAGGGTAAATAGGCTCTTTTGATTCAAGAGACTCCTTTAATTCCGGTACCTCTGGACTCAGTTCCATGTCATTATATGGGAAAAGTTAGTCGAGCCAGGCTTTGGTCTGGGCCATGATCCCAACAAAATAGTAGTGTTGCCGTTCATTCACGAGTTTCCCAGGAGAACGGCAATTTTTATCATAGTATTTGTCGCTTCCTCAAAATATTTCAACCTTACTTCCACATAACCTCAAGAGGCTTCCTGCGGGGGAGTCCATAAACCCTGTACTCAGGATTGCCAAACATCATTGCGTAGGCACATTTCCTTCCTTCGGGAAAGCCCAGTTCCTTCTGAAGAGGTTCATAGGACATGGCAGCAGCCGCAACAAAGCCAGCCCAGCATGTCCCGATTCCGAATGCCGGTGCAGCGATATCGAAATGTGTGAGGGCGATGATAGCATCAGTAGGCGCAATAGGGTTGTCTTCCGGGATGTGGGCGAAAAGCAGGTGTGGAGCACCACGGCAGATGACATCGATTCCCTGTTCCCATGCTGAAATAAGCATCGGCACAAACCCGCTCATAGGATGGTCGGTGTTAAGCAGGTTTTCCATCCATTCGATTGTGAGTCCGGCGATCTTCTTTACTTCTTCAGGATCATGGATTACCAGCCACTGCACCGGCTGACCGTTACCTCCGGACGCGGCGTAGCGGGCAATATCGAGGACTTCAAGGATTTTCTCCTTTGGTACGGGTTCCCGGGTAAAGTGCCGGATAGACCTGCGTTTTTTGAGGTAGAAAGCCACATCCTCAGGAGAAATATTGCCTGCATCTGAAGGAAGAAGAACTTTTTCATCAGGTAGGAAATTCAGGGTGAGTGCCTGAGATGGGCAGAAAACCTCACAGTGTCCGCAGTAGAGACAGTGTAAAACGTTTGCTTCCTGCACCTGGGGGAGATTAGACTCATCATCCAGACCGATAATACCTGAAGAGCACATCTTTACACAAAGGCCGCATCCTGTGCAGCGATCCTGATCGACAATAATATGAGTCATTGTATCAAATCCTATTAAAAGTAGATATATCGACCAGCCGGCATTTATTACTTTTCTTTTTTTATCGGCCTGTGAAGTTTCATTTATTCGATAACTGGATGGGCAAAGAATAAGAGACTGGGTACTTTTCTATTTACATTATGCCATTAAGTTTTACAGCAGATTTTCATCTGCCCATCTATCAAATATCTTCAATTTCTCTTCCGTATGGAAGTAGTGTTCCCCGTGGTTCCGGACTTTAATTGTTTAGTGATACCTCGCTGCAAATGCTGAAATCTCGCCCCATTCAGACAGATTATCGTTAGAACCATAAAAATGGCAGTAGGTACTTTCCATTCAAAACACAAGTGAAATTCTTCGAATAACACGCGCACAGAAATGAAAGTACTTGAAAGAACTTTCATGCTAATCAAATAGGGTTTTCTTTCACGTTGAAAAATATTCAACGTATTATTTTTGAATATCCTGAAGAAATATTTGAAGTGCTTGGGGCTAATTCGGAAGATTACATTGGTACTTCATATGTAGACAGGATAAATCTTACGATTAGGACATCTCTTGTAAGATTTGTAAGGAGAACAATGAATTTCAGTAAAATGATGAAGATGCATACGAAAGCATTTGATTTATTCCAGGCATGGTATAACTTTATAAAACCTCATGATTCTCTAAAATTAAGAATAGATTCTAAAAATAGAAAATTGTCCCAAAGAACTCAGCAATGGCAGAAGGAATAACAGATCACATATGGGGTTTAAAGGAATTACTAACGTTTAGAGTTCCTGTTAAATAACTTAGGGACACGACCACAAATCAAAGTATAAATGAGTATATATTCTAAATATTTTAATAAATAGCAGGTACTGCAAAATAGTGTTACATAGAGACCTTTCACAAATATTGAGTATGAATCTGCATATGTTCTATATGTGAAAGATTCAAATACAGATGGCTTCTTTTTTAAAAATGGGATTTGTATTTTATATATTGTGTTAGACCCGAAACTTAAAAAATTATTCTAAAAGTTGAGGTAATTCTATGGAGCCCAAGGAAACAGATACTTTATTTATTATTTCAATACTCGGACTTTTGCTGCTGGGAAACGTTGGTTCTGCAGCAGCTGTACAATTTGATTCGAATTCTAGCGTTAATTTCACGAACTCTACTAACTGCGAATTTCCTATTACGCCGGAAGCTAATATAAAGAACGTGATTGTCCTGATTCCTGATGGTTGTTCTCAAAGTGTGGAGACTTTAGCTCGCTGGTATAGCGGAAAGCCTCTTGAGCTTGACAATATGGTGACTGGGACAGTCTCTACTTATAGCACTGACTCAGTCATTACTGACTCATCCTCAGCTGCAACCGCATTTGCTGCAGGATATAAAACTACTAACGGTTTTGTAAGCGTCGGGCCGAGCAATAGCTCTGTGTTAAGTACACTGGAAATTCCACCCGAAGAACTGCAGTACAGACCACTTGCAACAGTGCTTGAAGGTTCAAAGCTCGAAGGCAAGGCTACAGGACTTGTAGCAACCTCTCGTATTACCCATGCCACACCTGCGGCTTTTGCTGCTCACGTAGATAACAGAGATAATGAAACCGAAATCATGAAACAGATGGTTTATGAGAATATTGATGTGGTCTTTGGTGGCGGTTCCAGTTATCTCACACCTGTAGCTGAAGGGGGAAAAAGGGCTGACGGAGAAAATCTGACAAAAGTACTTCTTGAAAGAGGCTACCAGTATGTTGACAGCAGAGATCAAATGATGAACCTGACCACTGGAAAGGTCTGGGGTCTTTTTGCCAGTAGCCACATGATGCCGGATATCGATCGTTCTTCACTTGCACCTGAACAGCCTTCTCTCTCAGAAATGACCAATAAGTCCATCGAACTGTTATCTCATGATAAAAATGGCTTCTTCCTGATGGTAGAAGGCAGCCAGGTTGACTGGGCAGACCACGCCAATGACCCTAACTATGCTGTAACCGATTTTCTGGCTTTTGACAACGCTGTTAAGGTTGCAGTTGACTTTGCTAAAAAGGACGGGCATACTCTAGTCCTGGTTTTCCCGGATCATAATACAGGCGGCATGACTATTGGCAGCGGATCTGATCCCAATTATACATCCACAACCGTAGAAGATGTTATTTCACCTCTCAAAGGTATGAAGCTCAGTTCCACAGGTCTTGAGACAAAAATAGGGACTGATCTTTCATCCGAAAATATCAAAAAACAGCTAAAAACCTGGTGGGGAATTGATGCTACTTATGAGGATATAGCTGAAATTCTTAAGCTCTACAACGATGGAAAAGGTCTCTCACTTGACTATGCCATCAGCGAGGTAATAAGCCGTAATCACACAATAATTGGCTGGACTACTCACGGGCATTCTGGAGACGATGTTCCTCTATGGGCTTATGGTCCTGACCATCCGACAGGACATATGGATAATACCGAAATTGCAGGATATATAGCTAAAGACCTCGGATTTGACCTTAACAAGACCAATTCGAATCTCTTTATTGAAGTGGGTGAAGTTTTCTCCAAAGATAACGGAGATGGGAAACTGGATAAAGATGAATATTTGCTGAACATGACAGATTCCTCAAATCCTGTGCTGGAAATTGGAGATGCCGAACTGCCAGTGGACACGAATATTCTTATCAAGAATGGCGTAGCTCATGAGCTAGAAGGAATAGTCGTCTATGCTCCAGCAACTGGTAAAGTCTATATTCCCTGTGGAGCACTTTCACTTGTAAATGGAACAAAAATTAATGGAGCTCAAAAAGCAGCCGAAGCTGCCTGAAAATGTGAGTTAATTGACAGGGATTATTTCCCTTTTCTTGTTTTTTGCTCTGCCCATAAATTGTGAAATGTGAAATATATCTTCACAAGGCCCACATTTGAGAAGTCCGGAACAGGTCTTAATTTAAAAACTGGCATACTTCCCAAGCAAATTGTGGAGAAGTTTCTTTTCTGGCTGTATTTTCTGGTTGTATTTTCTGGTTGTATTTTCTGGTTGTATTTTCTGGTTGTATTTTCTGGTTGTATTTTCTGGTTGTATTTTCTGGCTGTATTTCCTGGCTGTATTTTCTGGTTGTATTCCGTTATTGACTTCATTGACATCATGTTTGTTTCATGGCGGTTATAAGCAGTTCTGACAGCTTCAACCTATTCATTAAAGTATTATGAACCGTGTTCCGAAAACTTAAACTTCCAGGCTCTTCGCTATTTCCCATGTATAAGACCATTTTCAATTCAAGACCAAATTATTTTTATGAGGACATTATGAGGATAGCCACACAAAACAGCGAAGAGCCAAAAATCAGATCAGACAATTTAACAAGATGCGAAGAACTGGTATTTTTATATCGAAGCTTAAACCGCATTCAACAACGTAATGATTTTTTAAAAATTTTATTTAGTGCCAGACATTATTGTTGACACTGTAAGATAACGTTGCGATACTGATATTTAGGTACCTAAATATATTAGGTGCTTAAATAACAGTGTGGACGTAGTCAAATGCGGAATAAGAATGTGATACAGCTGTATAATACGTTGAACCGCCTAAGCAAGCAAATGCACCGTTTTTCTCATAAGGCGGACCACAAACACGGTCTATTCCACATGCAGTCAAAATTGCTGCAGCTAATCGCGAAAAATGAAGGAATTATCCAGCGGGACCTTGCGAAAAAAATGGATATGCGCCCTTCGTCTATGACGGAAGCACTCGGAAGGCTGGAGCAACTTAACCTTATTTTGCGTAAACGAGATGAAAAGGATCAGAGGTCAATGCACATCTACCTGACAGATAAAGGCAGGGAAATTGTTGAAGATACTGTCAGGTCCGAAGAAGAATTCATGAAAAAATTTACAGATATCGTGTTCAGAGAAATCTCGGAAGAAGAAATCGAAAAGATGCTTGCAATTACCTCAAAACTGTGTAAAAGTCTTGATACGCTGGACTTGAAAGAACCGAAAGATTGTAGCGAGGAATGTTGCCAATAATCACTGCAGTTGTAGAAAATGGGGATAACGTTATCATTTTGAATAATTACAAAACAGCAAAAGGATACATTTATGTTTCAACTTATTAAAAAAAATCTTAAGGGCGTAGCTCTGATTTGTTCTTTACTTGCTCCTCTTTTTATGTTGATAGAAGTCTTCATGGACCTTCAACAACCAAGGCTTATGTCAAATATTGTGGATATAGGAGTTCAAAACAGAGACCTGGGATATATATTATCGACAGGCTTCGAAATGGTGCTTTGTGCGCTTACGGGATTAATTGGCGGTGCAGGCTGCGGTGTGCTCGCCTCATTTGCATCTGTAATGTTAGCTGGCAGTTTGAGAGAAGAGCTTTTTCATAAAATACAATCGCTTTCCTATACGGAAATTGACCATTTCAAAACATCGTCGCTTATTACAAGGCTGACCAACGATGTAATGCAAATTCAGAACATGTTTCTCATGTTGCTGCGTGGCATGGTGCGTTCACCATTGTTGTGCATTGGCGGCATATTTATGTCCTTTTTACTGAGTCCCCGTCTTGCCGTTGTTTTCTGCATCATTTTGCCTATTCTCATCACTTGTGTCGTATTTGTGATGATGAAATCGGTGCCGCTTTACACGCAGATGCAGCTCTGGCTTGACAAAGTTAATACCGTCATGCGTGAAAATCTGCTGGGTGTACGTGTTATAAAAGCCTTTAATTTAGAAGACAAACAGAATGCACTTTTCGGTAAAGTAAATACGGAATTTACAGAAAAAAGCATACGAGCACAGAACCTGACCTTTACACTGATGCCGATAGCTACTCTGGTTATGAATCTGAGCATTGTTGCCATCCTGTGGTTCGGAGGCAATATGGTCGTTTCCGGAAATATTGAAACAGGCAAGATAATGGCGTTTGTCAATTACCTTGTGCAGATAACAAACTCTCTTATAATGCTTGTCAATATGATTATAAACATTTCACGCGCACAGGCATCATCAGGTCGTATAAAAGAGGTTTTGGATTGCGAAACGAGTATTAAGGAGTGCAATTCTCCCATATTGCCAGAGAATTATGACATTGAGTTCAAGAACGTCAGTTTCAGATACGGCGAAAGTGGAGAATATGTTCTGAAAAACTTGTCGTTCCTGTTTAAGGAAGGGCAGACAATAGGCATTATCGGAGCTACCGGCTCGGGAAAGAGCTCAGTTGTAAGCCTGATTCCGCGGCTTTATGAGGTAAGCTGTGGACAGGTCCTGATAGGAGGGTGTGATGTTAAGGACATACCAGTACAGCACCTGCGTAGCAGTATCGGGATCGTGCTGCAGGAAAACGTCCTTTTTCAGGGGACGGTTAAAGAAAATATGAATTTTGGCAATGAAGAAGCAGGCGAAGAAGAAATATGGGATAGCCTTCAAGCTGCTCAGGCAGAAGATTTTATTCAGGCTCTGCCAGACAAATTACAAAGTCAAGTTGAACAAAGAGGAAAAAACTTATCAGGTGGGCAGAAACAGCGCCTTTCCATAGCAAGAACTCTTCTGAAAAAGCCAAAAATTTTGATTTTTGATGATTCCACAAGTGCAGTTGACCTCTCGACCGAGGCACGCCTGCAATTTGAAATTGCAAAAAAGATGAAAGAAAACACGATAATCGTCATTGCGCAGCGTATATCCGGTGTTATGGACGCGGACACAATATTGATGCTTGACCATGGCAGTGTTATTGCAAAAGGTACCCATAAAGAATTACTGCAAAGCAACGAAGTATATCGCAATATAGCCGTTTCACAGCTTGGCAAGGAGGTGCTCCTGAATGCCGCAGAATAACGTGATGCCTCGTGATATACCTCATAATATTACAGGCCGCCAGGCAGGAGGACCAGGCGCTTTTCTTCACAGGGAAAAAACAGAAATCAAGGACGTTAAGGGAACACTCATACGCATTATTATATACCTTGGCAAATGGCGGCGCACATTGCTCATCGTTTTTTTCTGTGCCCTTGTTACAACGCTGATTACAATTATCGGCATTCAACTAAATGGGTACACGGTTGACGAGTTCATATCTAAAAAAAATATTGCCGGACTTGCTCGCATCTGTATTGTCATGATTCTCATTTACCTTGTTTCGGTTTTTTCTACTTACATGCAGAATTCTCTGATGATCCGTGTTGCTCAGAAAACTTCGGCCAATATCCGGAGCGATCTTTTCAGCAGCCTGCAAAAGTTGCCCCTCAGGTATTTTGATACTCATTCAAGCGGGGACCTCATGAGCCGCCTGACAAACGATGTTGACAATATCAACCTTACACTTTCACAGAGTGTCGTGCAGCTTTTTTCAGGTGTCGTCAGCGTTGTCGGTATGCTGGTAGCAATGCTGCTGCTCAGCCCGTTGCTTACACTGATCGGGCTGCTGACAATGCCTCTGATGTTCTTTACATCAAAAGCCCTTGCCGTAAAGTCACAGAAGTTTTTTAAAGAGCAGCAATCTGAGCTTGGACGGCTCAACGGATACATAGAGGAAATGGTTTCCGGCCAAAAAGTTATTAAGGTATTTTCCCGAGAAAAGGAAGTGGAGGGTCACTTCAAAGAGATCAACGAAAAGCTTGTCTCCAGTTCTATGAAAGCACAGGCGATAAGCAGCGTTATGGGACCGGTGAATAACACTATTAATAATCTGACTTATTTGGTTATCACGGTCTGCGGCGGCATTTTAATAATAAAGGGGGTTGCGGGAATCACTGTCGGCGTAATATTTTCTTTCCTGCTCTATATGCGCAATTTTACCCAGCCGATCAACAACATTCTCAACCTTTTCAGCACTATCCAGTCAGCCCTTGCAGGTGCAGAGCGAGTGTTTGAGGTAATGGACGAAGAAAAAGAAAAGGACGCGGATAATGCCAGAGACATTCAAAACATTGAAGGCAACGTGGAAATAGAATCCGTTAATTTTTCATACATACCGGGTAAGCCTGTACTTAAAGAAGCAACAATTTCTGCGGAAAAAGGTCAGACGATTGCCATTGTGGGACCGACGGGTGCAGGCAAAACAACCATTATCAATCTTCTCACCAGGTTTTATGGCATTGATGACGGAGCAATCTATATTGATGGACAGAATATAAATGCCATTACTAGAAAGAGTCTGCGGCAGTCTATTTCAATGGTACTCCAGGATACTTTCCTTTTCTCAGACACCATACGCGAGAATATCCGCTACGGCAAGCTGACAGCAACGGACGAAGAAGTTGAACAGGCAGCAAAGCTGGCACATGCCCATGACTTTATTATGCAGTTGCCACAGGGTTATGATACGATCCTTACCGACAATGGCGGCAACCTTTCACAGGGACAGCGGCAATTACTCAGCATTGCGAGAGCAATGATCGCACAATCTTCTGTGTTGATACTGGATGAAGCGACTTCTTCAATTGATACACGGACAGAGCTGATTATTCAGAGTGCTCTGCTCAAACTGATGCACGGAAAAACAAGTTTTGTCATCGCACACCGCCTTTCTACCATCAAAAACGCAGATAAAATTATCGTTTTAAACGGAGGGAGAGTCGTAGAAACAGGCACACATAACGAACTGCTTCTTTCGGGCGGTTTTTATGCCAACCTTTACAACAGCCAGTTCAAAAAAGGCATGGCAATATAAGTAGTCGGGTGGTTCAACAATGACAGGCATTTGCTCTGCCTTGTGGAATCAAAGTTGCGATGGTGCACCCCGCAGCAAGCTAGCGGGGTATTCGACTGAAATAAACGATTCAAAAAATACGCTATTTAGCGTGTAAGAATTTCGACAATTTCTCCGATATAAAGGTCGTGATAATCCTTATCCGCATACCATTGTTCATCAATTTGCTCCATCACAAAGCTTTCAGGGTTGATTGGCTGGCAGCACATTTTTTTGCAGACCAAAACCTTGGAAGCCTCATTATAATAAGGAATTCCTTCATAATGATTTATTGTCAAACCAGATTTTTTCACTTTGTCTTCATCTCTTCCTGATACCGTACCCATATAAGTCAACATTTTTCCATATTTTTCACGGTCAAAGAAAGAAATTGAGAAATTATCCGAACCATCAATAAATTCTTTTGTATAACGACTCTTGCGTACTACAATAAATGCAGCGTTTTTATTCCATATTACACCAAGCCCGCCCCATGAGGCAGTCATGCTGTTAACCTTTCCTTCTTTCTCTGCTGTAATTAGCATCCATTCTTTTCCTATCATCCGAAATGGACTAAAATCAAATGCATCTGCTTTCAATGGTTGGAATGTGTCCATATGTTGTCTCCTTTTAAGCTGCATTATTTACATTTGAATTGGTGATATCTTTTATATAGAGCTGATATATAGAGCTGATATATAGAGCTGATCCCAAAACGCAAAATTGCTTCTTTGAATATCGTATTCTGGATTACAAATAAGAGATTATGGTCCTGAAAAATAATTCTGAAACTCTTATTGATGTGGGAATAAAATTGGTTTTGGGATGAACTCTTTACAAAACAGCGTGGCATTTTTTGAAGATACCTGTTCCCCGCACTTAATTTTTCATCTATTTTATTGTGATTTTAGACCAGCTTAAGCCAGATTATCTTTTTCTGTTACTGTGAATCTCATAATGAATTCTGTGCCATTATTCCTTTTCAATTCAAATTCCCCATCTAATTGGTCTACAAGGGAAGTTATAAGCTGAAATCCCAGACTATCAAGCTCTTCAATTTCAAGATTTTCAGGAATGCCTATTCCGTCATCTAAAACAGTGAGAATGAAGTTAGTGCGCTTCCAGACTTCGTTTATGTTTTTTATACACTCTTTTTCCTCTCTACTAAGTTTAATTTGGATTTCTCCTTTCTCTCTGTCAGGGAATGCATGTTTTAGGGAATTTGAAACAAGTTCATTGACAATTATTCCTAATGGAACTGCAGTATCCATATCAAAAGAAACGTTTTCTTCCAGATTCATGTTTAAGGTGATATTGGAATTTCCAAGCATGTATGTTAATAAAAGATTCTCAGCAAGTTCCTGAATGTAAGGGGAAAAGTTTAGTGTTTCGAATCCGCCGCCTCTATACAGTTCCTCGTGTATCAAAGCCATAGATATTACTCTATCCTGGCTTTCTCTGAAGGCTTCCAGAACTTCTGAATCTTTAATATCCTCTCTATCTCTAAACTGTTCAGCCTGAAGGTCCAGCAGAGAGGAAATTACCTGAAGGTTATTCTTTATTCTATGATGGATTTCCTTTTTCCGAGCAGTCTCAATATTTGCAAGAGCTTCTTCAGCTTCCTTTCTTTTGGTGATGTCGATATCCATCTCAAGGATCATGGGAGAACCATCAACGTCTGTGAACGGAAGGTCATAAGCATCAAACATGCTTCCGTTCGGCATGGTGATCTCCCAATGATGGGGTTTACCGGTTTCAAGTACGTTATATGCTTTACAGAACTCACAGGGTTCGTTACGCCCAAAACAATACTCAAAACAATGTTTATCGCCTAATTCGCCAAACTTCTCACGGAAACAACGGTTTGCAAAGGCAATGCGATGGTCAGGTGTTAATAGAGCAACCATTATCGGCAATGCCTCCAGTACATCAAAGAACCGCTTCCGCTCAGTATCGACAGCTTCGGTAACCTTACGGCGTGATTCGCTCTCGCACAGCACCTCCTCAGCCTGTTTTAGCTTGGTGATGTCAGTCAGTACACCGTCCCAGATTGTTCGGCCATCGGGCAGCCTGCGCGGACGGGAGTGCAACCGTATCCAGTGAGCTTGGCCGTTGGGCAGCTGTGCAGATAATTCCATATCAATATCTGATAATTCGAGGGCACTGCGTGCTTCGGCTTCGACAAGCTGGTCTAAGTACGTACGAGGAACGTGCCTGTACAGTGTGTTGGGATCACGCAGCAAATCGGACATGCTGATGCCGAACAAACACTCGATACCTGTGCTGAAGTATAAGAAATTGGTACTGCCGTCGGGCTCAAGGACATACTGATATACAGCGCTTTCTGGCAGGTTGTTGCTCAGGAGATACAGACGCTTTTCACTCTCTTGCAATGCATCCAATACAGCATCACGCTCAGCCAGCGATTGATACAGCTTGATGTTGCTGTAGCCTAGCTGCGACACCATATTGGCAAATGTCGTAAGAAAAGACATGCATATATCCACAGCTATCGGGCTCAACCTCGGAACTTTCTCAAGCGCTGCTATGTACTCCTGCTCATTGAAGCCATATTTCCTGGCCTGGGCTCGGAATAATTCATAGTCTACAGGCTCATCCTCAAAAAAGAACTGCCCTGAAAAGGCATAGCCAACATGCCGGTCGCCTACAATAATGGAAGTCGCTATATCCCACATATTATTTTTGCATTTATTTAGCTTAAATTCTCTCGGGAGAACACCCGAGGATAGCTTTATGTAGCTTTCCATGCAGTGTTTGCAGGCTTCGGGGTGAACCCTGTGGAATCTCGTGCAGATGTCCTGCCACCCGGCACATGCCAGAACATTGCCTTTGAGGTCAACCAGGGCTATTGGAATGTTAGCAAGCTTATAGAAATCTTCCATCATGGACTGGATAGCCTGGACATCAATAATATTGGCAAGTTCCAGATGTGGCATCTCCAGAGATTCACTTTCCTGGAGTTTTCCCTCATGCCTTTTACTCTCACTTATATCAAATCCGTAAATGTTTACGCATTCTTGTTCAGGCAAGGGATGAAAAATAATAAAGTATACTCTTTCCCCCACTTTGATTTTTATTTTTTCACTAACTTCCTGGGAAATTACCCTGTGAACGAAAATTTTGATATGTGGAGGCAATTTTTCTCTGACTCTCACGCCCCACTCATGCAATAAAGGCTTTCCCGCTTCATTAGAGTAAAGCACTGTGCCATCCTTTGCCACACTGATCACAGGATTCGGGTTTATTGCCTGAGACTGCTCCATTTTAGCTGTCATTATTCCCCTGCTCTCCCTCTTTTATGCAACAAAATGCCTGATTTTAATGATAATTGAATAAATCAATATTTTAGTTTTTATATTAATATAATTTTAATTATTATGTAATGAAGCATCATTTGCATTCACTGTATTTGTCAACATTAGAGTATCTATTACAATCAGTTCACATCGATACATTATCTAAGTTGACCTTCTTTTTTTGACCTTCTTCTTTTTTGACCTTCTTCTTTTTTGACCTTCTTCTTTTTTGACCTTCTTTCTTTTTTGACTTTTTTTCTTTTGCATAGCTGAGATAAACTATAGACTTAACAAAATATTATAAATTTATAAAATATGCCATTGACATTGTTAAAGAATTTATTGCGGATAAAATAATAGTTAAATTTGGAAATATAAAGACAGAAAATCTCTTATAACTAAATAAAAGCCTTTAGATAAAGAACTTTTGTCAGAATTAGAAAGCTGTTATTTATATATTTCACGATTTATTAATTATCCTAGTGCATCGATTATACTGAATATGGAAGAAATTCACTGGAAAATATTGAGTCTCATGGGAGAGGAATATGAAAATATATCTCTCTAGTTGCGTTAACCTGCCGAATCCAGGCTAAAATATCCAGGTTCCAAATTTCGGCCTGTCATCTTTAACTATATAGCTATGGTGCATAATCTAAAGATTCTTTGTCTATATAGTGTATTAGGACAATCTCTATATATTTGATGTGCAAATATAGTGGTTGAGGAGAAGAGAAATCGAACCGAAATGAAGAGAAAACTAAAAACAATAAAAAGAGGTGATAAAAAATGGAAAGACTAAGGAATTTGATCCTCGAAAACGTAGCAATGTTCAATAATGCGTTTCCGAACAGATTCTGCCATAGTCCGGATGTCATCTCCGCAATCTCATACGACTATAAGTTCACTTACGGACAAGTTGAAAACGAGATCGAGAAGATGGTCCATGAAGGGGTTCTTGATGCAGAACTCTCGGACTGGTATGAGATAAAGCTCGTATAAAGAGCTTGCTGCCTTTCGAGCAGGAATTAAAGAAATAGAAATCACAAAACACTGCACGACGACAAAAAGGACTAACTGAGAAATAGTAAATCGGACTGAGTATCTAAGAACTTAACTGGATATTTGGCCGCTTAGTTAAGTATTTGCACACCAGATCAGGTGTCCAAATCGGATAAAGAAGTGACATACAGCGAAAACTTCCATACAGATATAAATTGATTCGAAGTTTCGCGGGTAGCTAGATTCTTTTTCCCAAAAACCTTTTTTAACCTTAGATAATTTTAAGAAATGGGCATTTTGAATAACTGCTTTTTTCTGATAACGCTTTTTAAGCTTTCAGGCGAAAATAAAGGAGCCACGGTTGGGTTGTGCCAAGTATCTTGAAGCAAACCAAGTTTGTTACTTTGTCGCCTATTTAACTAATTTAGAAACAAATAAATGTAGATAATAACTTTATTTTTGCGGTTACCTATGGAAGAAATACAGTTGAAGGTCGAAGATGCATCTCTTTTCGACCGTGGGATAGGAATTATTCGACTTGACCCTACAACCTTGCTGAAGCTCCAGATCTCGCCAGGCGACATTGTGGAAATAAGAGGAAAGAAAAAGACCGCGGCAATAGTTTGGGGAGCTACTAACATGCAGGACTGGGACCAGGGGTTTGTGAGAATTGATAATTTCATCCGGCAAAATGCAGACGTTTCCATAGGAGAGAAGGTAACCATCAGAAAGGTTGAAGCCACAAAGGCAAAAAAACTTGTTCTTGAGTTTCCAGAAGGCATGACGCAGAGAATATTTGAACTTCAGCTTGGGAAAGATGCAAATGAGATTATAAAATGGTGTCTCTTAAAAAGGCCGATTTTCAGGGGAGATACTATTCCTATAATGACTGCACCCCAGGCACACCTTACCTCATCTCCGATAATACCTCTGGTTACTGTTGAGACCGATCCTTCAAATACTATAGTCCAAGTTTCCTATGAGAGTACAATAGAGTTCTCACATAAGACAGTTCAATCTTCTGAATCTCCTGAATCTCCTGAAGAAGAGAAAGAACCAGTGTTAAAACTTGCAATCAACGACTTTAATAAGATGTTGAAGCAATATAATTTGGAAATCAAGAAGAAAAAAGAAACACAAGAGATATATTTAGGTGAAATCAACAAGAATGAAAAAAAGGAAATAAAGATTACACCTTCTGTTTTCGAAATTCCTAAAAAATCTAATGTGCTCAATTGTGTATCTGTAATGATGCCTTTCTCAGCCGAGTTTAGCGATGTGTATGGATGTATAAACGATGCATGTTATGAAGTTGGAATGTCTTGTCATAAAGCAGATGATTTTTGGCATCACAGCGTGATAATTCAGGATATATTTGAACTAATATTCCGATCCTCTATTGTTATCGTAGATTTTACGGGTAAGAACCCAAACGTTTTTTATGAAGCAGGAGTCGCGCATGTGCTAGGGAAAACCGTACTTCCGATTATCCAAAACGGTGACGATATACCTTTTGACTTGAGACATCATAGGTATGTTTTATATCGCAATGACAGAGAAGGATTAAAAAAACTAAAAAGAGACCTTGTTTCTAAATTAAATTTCGAGAAAAACAGAGAGTAACTCTACTTTAAGCTGGCCAGACGATTACCGAACATAAATAAACTATGGAGAAAGTTATAATATTAAGTGATTGTATTGTCTAAAATCGGATCTGCTTTTAAGTGGCTATCTCGTTATTTGTTAGGCTATCCATCTAAAGAGGTTACTGAGCGAAAAGAGAAATTATTTCAAACATATCTTATTGTACTTGGTCTGTTGCTAGCTTGTAATTTTGGTGATCCACTCTGTAAAGAGTTGATAAAATGGTTTATGTACTTTATCAGTGTCGGTTTACTTTACTATCTAATTTTATCGCGCTTTCATTTCCCTCGATTCGTTTTAGATTTTTTGGCTTTGTATATGGGGACTTTATTTAGCTGCGCATTGTTTAGTGTTTGATTTATTCAGGTATTGAAACGAATGGTAGTTTGTTATTTTTGCTTCTGACTATAATAATTGCAGCGTCGCTTTTTGTCTAGAAGGGCTTTGATGATATGCTCGAAGCGGCTTAGCACAAATATCCCAAGAACACCATCTTAAACAATCCAATAGATAGTAAATTCCGAAAAAAAGAAAGACTTTTGAAGTATTGAATATTCTTCTAATTAAGTTTGTTAGTTTGGCAATTTTTAGGTTCCTGGTGGTGTAAATGGTAAAACCAAGAATTTTTGTAAGCTCTACTTATTATGATTTAAAACATATTAGAAATAGCCTTAAGAATTTCATTGATGGATTTGGATATGAGGCAGTTCTTTTTGAGTATGGTGATATCCCATATGATCATAAACGCACCGTTGCAGAATGTTGTGTGCTGGAAGTTGCAAAATGTGACATATTGGTTTTAATAATAGGTGGGCACTATGGGAGTCCTATATCAACATCTGAAAGCTCGGATAGTAATCAAAAATATGATGATCACGAATCTGTCACATTAAAAGAATACCGATCTGCTTTAGAACAAAACCTGCCAGTATATGTCTTTATTGAAAGAAATGTACACGCTGAATACAGAACATTTGAAGCGAATAAAGGCAATAAACAAAAAGTTAATTACTACCATGTTAACGATGAGAGGGTCTATAGATTTATTGACCAAGTTTATGCTCAAAAAATATATCCCATATATGAATTTGATAGATTTGAAGATATTTCTAACGTATTGAGAGATCAATGGGCAGGATTATTTGCAGATTATCTTAGAACTAGACAAGATCAAAAAGAGTTGTCAAATATTTCTGCAAAGATAGACGAGTTATCTAGTATTTCTGAAACTTTGAAAAAATACACAGAATCATTAATGAAGGAAGCGCAATCTCCAGATCTTGATAAGATTATTCGGGATGAATCTAAGAAGCTTGAGGATGCAAAGAAAAAGAAAACTTTTTTTGAACATTATTTTCCTAAGCTGATAATGGATACAGCTAGAGAAGATGGAATTAAAATACGTAAAAACGATATTTATAACGCATATAGTCAAACTGACGATTTTGACGATTTCCTTAAAAAGGTTGGCTTTGATGAACAACGAATAGATATTATCCATAGACTTTGTATATATTACGATGGATACTTCGAGTTAGATATTTCGTTAAGACCTGAACGATATCCCCATTTAATAAATTCTAACGAGGATAATGTATAGTCACCATTTTAAATAATGCGACATTTTGTGTGTGAATGCATGTTTCTCCCAAAACTCCTCTAGTTCTTCCTTTAATACTTTCACATTCTTGAATGATTTTATTGATGTTAAGTCTTCTCTTGTCATTTTCCAACAATATTCTGTTGGGTTCCTATCTGGAGTAGCTGGAGGAAAAAGCAATATTTGCAACCAATATTTGTTTTCTTGAAAGAACTCCCTTGCCTTTTTTGATTTATGCCACGGCGCTCTGTCCATTAGAAGAAATATCTTTCGTCCTATTTCTTTTTTAAACTTGATTAGTGATTTTATGAAAGAGTCTGTATTCTTTTTAATTCCTAAATCATACCAATAAAAGTCTCCATTTTCAGTGTAGAATCCTCCAATGTTGATTTTGGCTTTTGAACCATTTATAAATTTAATAGGCTTAGAACCTTTTATTGCCCAACATTTTGATCTGTTTGAGTCCACATAAAAACTACTTTCATCCTGGGTGACGAATAAATGATTAGGATTTAGGAATCTTTTTTTTGATTTCAGCAATAAATTCGTTTGTTAATGCCTGATTTCGCCTTTTTGATTGAGGTCTACATATAATTTTACTAAACCCTAAATTTTTAATAATTTGCCTCATTCTTGATTTGGAATAAGATATCCCAAATTTCTCTCTGACAAATTGAATTGCATCTTTTGTTTGCCAACCGCGAGAAAAACCATCGTCTGTTGGGATAGGTTTTGAGAGTGATTTTCTTAATTCAGAAAATTGCTCTGCAGTTAAATGGCACTTTACTCCTCTACCAGGTTTACATTTAAGGCTAGACAAACCTTCTTCTTCAGATCTTTTCATCCAACGATGAACTGTTGAACGGTGAACTGAAAAATCTTCTGCAACTTTAGCTGGACTCAAACCATTTTTAACCAACAATAATGCTTGAAGTCTTAACTTCTCATTGTTGTCACAGGAACAACAGATAGCTGTGGCAATATCAGAAGTAGTAAACATCTCTAAACTCATAACTAATGTAATATAATCATGCAAAATATATAAATGTTGTATTATATAATGCGATGACTATAGATCAAAAATAACAAATTCTCAGTTTCTAGGCAATCACAAAATTGACATTTTCTCTTTAGCTTTGGGATATATAAAATATTCCAGCAACTGAACCGCTAAACTCAGTCATGGGCAGACAAAACAAATAATATAGGACTTACGCGCTTGAGAAACAAAATCAAGTACGGCAATCACTGTGAATTAAAGTCACATTTCATACGGTTAATGGTCTAATGCTGTTGATTTTTCAGTTCAACTGCGTAAGTCCCATGATAACTTCAAAAAGCCTTCAAATACCTTCTTCTTGATAAAGCTTGAAGTCGGGCCTTTAGCACATAGTCTAACCTTCAGCTAGCCCAGCACACATATTCCAGGACCCAGACAAAATCCACTAACCCCTAACTAAATATTATACAGATCTACCTAATTCTGAGTAAAATCGGTCCTCATTAGATGCGCTGCCATAAATATAGAAAGCAATCAGGGGAAACCAGATATCACCTGTATAAATTCCATAAATCGCCATGAGAATAGCAATAAACTTTCCGATGGAAGCTGCACTATGAGTAGCCTTTACATAAGACATTTTCCTGGCAAAAAGTGAACGGAGTATCCTGCCGCCGTCCATAGGAAAAGCAGGCAGTAAATTAAAGATCCCAAGTACTAAGTTCATTGATCCAAGGACCCAGATAATAAGATATATAGGGTTTTGAGAAAGCGCAGAGCTAGAGGATATTACGTAATTGTATGTGAACAGGCAGATAAAACCTATAATGAGGCTTGTTAAAGGCCCTGCAAAAGCTATCTTTGCTTCCTGTCCGGGTTTCTGTGGAATCTCCATAGAGGCCACACCTCCGAAGAGTAGGAGAGTAATGCTAGAAATATTTGCCCCATAACGTTTTGCAAGATAAGAGTGTGCAAGTTCATGTAAAAGTACTGAGACAAAAAGGAAGATGGCAGAAAGAGTAGAAAGAGCGTATCTAACTACAGTTGGCTCAACTCCCACAAAACCATATGGCTGTGAATTGATCGCAAAAAAATATGCAGATATCGGAAGTGCCAGAAGGAAAGATGTGTCCAGTTTGATAGGTATGTCCATTATGTTTCCGATTTTAAAAGATGACTGCATTGATGAAACAACTCCGTTTTATTTCTATAAAATTAAACAATTAATATTTTAAACTTGAGTTCTAAAGAATCTCTAAAATTCAGATCTTTACTCAACATGTACAAAAATGTAGAATTCATTTCCTATTCGTTCACCATGAGGACCTGTGGGCATTAAGGGTTTTTAGTACATCGAATAATTAATAGATGAGCCTATCCTGAAACTCAAAATTTGATTTTTGAATTTTGAATTTTTGAATTTTTGGATTTTTGAATTTTTGAATTTTTGATTTTTGAATTTTTGAATTTTGGATTTTGAATTTTTGATTTTTGAATTTTGAATTTTTGAATTTTTGAATTTTGGATTTCGTATCTGGAACAGTCAGTTGAAGACCTGATCACTAAAATGATCCTGAAAACTCATGGTTATTTAGAATAAAATAGGTTTTGGGATAGGCTCCGAATGTAAGTCCATCGTTGTGTCCAGTTGCGCAGGCTCTTCCTCGGCAGCTTGTGTACACTCGCAGCGAATATATTTCAGCTCATATTGTTTATCGATGTCAATACGGTCCAGGTATTTATCAAACGTTTTGCACATCCGATATTTGCAGTCGCTGAACGCAATCTGTATTTGCTCCTCTATCGGTTGTGCGGACTCAAGAAAATACTCCTTCCCACACTTCTTACATTCCGTTTTCGTGATGCATAGCATATGTACAGTTTCAATGCCAGTCGATGACGATTTTTCAGATGCCCGAGCGACTGCTTTAAGCACAACTCTGGCAGTGTCATCGTTTAGCTCGGAGCCACAATCGCAAAGTTTACTGTTCTCGAAAATTTTACTATAATCAATTTCAATACATTTGTCGTTCAACGCTTTCTTATGATCTGCACAGACATACACGTCCATCGCATCTGTCTCGTCCATATTATCACAGTGAAATATTATGCACTGCCTACAGTATAAACTTTTTCATAAACTTGCAAATATCTCAATATTGAATATCCTGAGGCAAAACCCACAAAATAGCCGGCTTAGCCAGCTAAATAAGATTTGTTCTTACCCTGGAGGGACTTAAATCGCCAAAGCCATAAAAACGATATCAGAAAAAATGTTATTTTACTTTTTCAAATTACTTTTGTTTTTTTAGCAATTACTTTTGTTTTTTTAGCAATTGCTACTTTTAAAAATTTTTTAACTCGTGTATGAGATTTAAAAGTCAGACCCTATTACATGAAGTTCCACAAAAGTAAAGAAAGGATCCCGAAAACTGTAATTATCCCGAAAGTCTTCTTTGTAAGGGCGAAAAGGGTGGGGGAACCGGAAATTTTCGAAAGCAGGATCTTGTTAATCGTGCTAATCAGGCTTGCAAGCACTGCAGTATTCGCTGCGGTTGCATAGGAAATATTTCCACTTATTGCAAGTAAGGTTACCGAAACAATCACTCCCGAACTGCTAACAAGAGCGCCCAGGGCGGTAACGTAAATTCCGGCAGTCCCTGCAACTTTATAAGCAAAACTTCCTACTACCAGGATGACGGTAAAAGCAAAGCCGAATTTAAACGCCTGTCCGAGTGAGAAAGGAGATTCGATTTTAAGTTCTCCTCCACCTACTGGACAGAATTTTTTGTCATACCTGAGAACTATTATTACGGAAGCAAGGATGATCACTGCCTGGGGAGGAAGCATATGCAGAGTTGTCCGGCCAGTCGGATCAACGATCAATGCTAACACAAGATTCCGGATAAGCATGGAGATGTTGCAAAGCAGAATTCCGGTAAGCACAGGACCGGCCATTTCCTCTGCTCGTTTTGAGAGACCTGCTAGTGCAGCTGTTGTTGCTTCACTGTTCACAAAGCCTCCTACAAACCCCGAATAACAGATCCCACGCTTTGTGCCGAACTTTCTCAGGAGCACATAACTTAAAAAACTGATAAGAGAAACCAGAATTACAATAAGTATTGCAGACCTGAAATTTATAATTCCGTAAAATTCCCTATCCGGCACTACCGGATAAAGTATAAAAGTCACGGCCAGAAACTGTATGGCATTGTAGAGTTCCTCTTTTGTCAGGTTTCCTGCGAACTGGTGAAGAGGCTGTTTCTGGATCAGAAGAAAAGCCACAACTATTGAAGAAATAATAGCAAACAGGCCATAATCATAGCCAACGAGCACTCCCATAACGAAAATAAAAAAGAGACTGATAGGGCTGGTAACTCCTATCCGTTTAAAGAGAAATATCTTGGAATAAGTGATTATGCAGCAAATTGCTCCGAAAAAGAGCGCAGCTACGTAAACAAAACCCGGCCCTTTTGCCTCGCTTACGAAAGCAGCTAACATACCTGTTATACAGGTTATGCTGTAAGTTCTCACCCCTGCAAAAATTTCATGTTCGAGTCCTCTGTGCTCCCTTTCTATACCTACCATTATCCCTATAAGAAAAGCTATGGCAAGTTTTGTCATGAAATCCAGAAAAACCGGATCGAAACCAAAATCCTCTATGATGTCCGTGGCTCAACCTCTATAATTTTTCGAGTTATAAAATTCAGAGTCAAGTTCCAAGAAACTTCTATCTAATGTTTCAATTAAATCTCTATTAATATTTCCAGAACTTATTTAAGTATTCTATCTGCCAATTTACTCCGACATCTACCATTTAACTCTTTTATTCCCGTCCCTCAAAGCGCTTTCAATCAAACGCTATTTGCTTTTTGTGCAAGTAAATAAAGAAAGCAAGTCGACGGAGGTAAGTGAATAATTGTGGATAGCAAAATGGATTTCTCCTTAAGGTAAAGTAAACAGAGTGAGCTAAAATAAAATATAATTATATAGTATAGATTTACCCGGTAATGAATTTAGTCCCTGAAAAGAGAAAAGGTTCAGAGTGTATTGAGGGCCTGTCTAATACTTTTTCAGGCAATTGCTACACCTGATATACCTGAGCTAAACCTGGTTTTACCTGGGTAAATTTTCCAAGCCTGACTGAAGCTAATAGAACTTGAGGCTTGGATGTTATTGAATCTTGTTATTTTACACCTCTATAAATTTAACCTCAATAGGCTTGTTTTCCTCCTTTTCTCCGAGAGTTATAAGGGTGCAGGAGCCTTTACAGGCTTCGCCAGGGTTTACCACTACAGTCTTTCCAACCTGTTCCAGGCCTTTTGCCTCATGGATGTGTCCGCAGATGATCAGGTCAACCCGGTCAAGGAATTTCTGGATAGCCGTGCTGCCCACGTGTCCGAAAGGAAGTTCATCTCTTGCACCGTAAGGTGGGGCATGCGTCAGAAGCACTATGGTGCCGCAATCTTTGTCGTTTTCGGCAGAGCAGACCATTCCTTCAAGGGCCTTTTCAATTTCGTCTTCGGATAACTCAAAGGGAGAATTGAAAGGGGTGGGATTTGAGCCGCCCAGGCCTATAAACCTGATATTTCCTATCTGTTCGGCTTTTCCGTGCAGGTTAATAGCTTTAGAAGCGTCAAGGGCTTTTAAAATGCTCCTATAGTCGCAATTACCCGGGATCGCAAGTACAGGTCTGTCAAACATTTCCATCAGTTCTTCAACCTTCTCATCGGGCCCAAAATTGGTAATGTCCCCAACAATAACTACAAGATCAAAATCTCCTGCCTTTTCAATCATTTCCTTTATTTTCGAATAATCTCCATGGGGGTCAGTAATAGCCAGTATCTTCATTTTTATCAGGTCCTGTTATTAGTAGCTATTATCAATAAGGTTTCTGTTATTCATGTTTGTTCGTATAAGTCATATCACTCATGACTATTCGAAGAGACCCTATCGCGTCGAATTTTTTTGATAAACTTTTTTTCACCTTTTTTCTAAAAAAATTTGAAAAACATTGAGGGAATTGACGCAACTTGTCATGATTACTCACTTAATCGAAGATGCATGAATGCGGATTTATTGAACTTTTATGCAGAAGGTAAAAGCAACTGTAGTCACGCCTGTAATTGTTGCAACAAAAAACGTCATTGTACCTCATTGGACAGTTTCATTATTTAGCCTCGTGACTATATATCGTGTATTTAAAAACCGTGACTATATGTCGTGTATTTAGAAACCGTGACTATATATCGTGTATTTAGAAACCAATATATCATCCTTTATTCACCAAATGTGATTACAAGATTAAATTATTGGGATCTGTTTTAAAAATTGCTATCCGAAAAAAGTATTTATTTTCAAAAAATCTGCGCATCCTGGGCAGTAAGTAGAAACAGAAAAATTTGCTAATTTTGTCTCATTTTGTTTTTGAAATTGGAAGAGTTGTGCCCTGAGAGCCGTATCTAAAAATTAAAAAAGGAAAGAGGCTTTCACCTCAGTTAAGATGGCACATAACTAAAGTTAGATAAAACCATCTCTGCATTCTGTCCATTTATTGGCGCTAAATGACTCATAAGCCACATCTGCATCGCAACTCCACCTTCTACATGCGGAATGCTTGTCTGATCTGTACAGTTCCAGTC